>SZOZ01000006.1 GCA_030263455.1 Synechococcales cyanobacterium CNB | reverse complement strand
GGCGGGGATTGGGCTGGGCGGGGCGCGCGGTGTGCGCGCGGGAGGTCGCAGGTGGGTCGGCGGGGCCTGCAAGGCCCCGCCCCGAGGCTCGGAGGAAGGAGAGGAGGAGGAGAGAAGAGGAGGCGGAAACGGAGCGAGTTGAAGTGAGAGAGTGGAACTGGAGAAAGGTATCGGGGCATGCGGCATCGAGGCAGGCATCTGGCACCTCCCCGGCGGGGTGCTGGGGAAGAGCGGCACGTCCGGGTGTTTCGGGATCGAACGGCCATCCTGTAGACTGGCGGGGACAGGCCGTGCCGCGACGGGAGGTTGTTCGTGCCTCGACTCTTGAACCAGGCCCGCATTGTCAGGCTCCTGAGGGGGGCGTGGTGGACACTTTCGGTCGGGGGCGTGATCGGGGGGCTGGGGGTGGCGGCTGCGCTCGTGGTAGGAACGCAAGGGGGACACCCGTCGGCTGTCGTTGTGCCGGCGACGGTGGTCGGGGTGCCGGTTCAACGTGCGGGCGGCGTGGACTTCAACCGGGACGTGCGGCCGATTTTGTCGGATGCGTGCTTCAAGTGTCACGGGCCGGATGAGTCGGCGCGGGAGGCGGGCCTGCGGCTGGATACGTGGGAGGGGGCGACAGCGGCTCGGGAGCGGGGAGCGGCTGTGGTGCCGGGGGATGCGGGGGCGAGCCTGCTGGTGCGGATGGTGACGGCGTCGGAGCCGGCGGAGCGAATGCCGCCGGCGGACTCGGGGAAGACGCTGACAGCGGGACAGGTGGAGACGCTTCGTGCGTGGATCGACGCTGGGGCGGAGTACTCTGCGCACTGGGCGTTCGTCGTGCCGGAGCGACCGGGTGTGCCTCGGGTGCGTGGAGAGGCGTTTCAGGGATGGGTACGGACGCCGATCGATGTGTTCATCGCGGCGCAATTGGCGGAGGCTGGTCTGACGCCGTCGCCGGAGGCGGACCGTCGGACGCTGATCCGTCGGGCGTCGCTGGACGTGACGGGGCTGCCGCCGACGCCCGAGGAGGTCGAGGCGTTCGTGGCGGATGCGCGGCCGGACGCGTGGGAGCGCGTGGTGGATCGGCTGCTGGCTTCGCCGCGGTACGGGGAGCGGATGGCGCTGGAGTGGCTTGACGCGGCGCGGTACGCGGACAGCAACGGGTACCACATCGACAACGAGCGGTACATGTGGCGTTGGCGCGAGTGGGTGATCGAGGCGTTCAACCGGAACGTGCCGTTTGATCGGTTCACGGTGGAGCAGATCGCGGGCGACCTGCTGCCCGGGGCGACGGCGGAGGAGCGGATCGCGAGCGGGTTCAACCGGAACCACATGATCAACTTCGAGGGGGGGGCGATCGCGGAGGAGTACCTGAACGAGTACGTGGTCGATCGTGTGAACACGACGGCGACGGTGTGGCTCGGGCTGACGATGGCGTGCGCGCAGTGCCACGACCACAAGTATGACCCGATCACGCAGCGGGATTTCTACCGGTTCTACGCGTTCTTCAACACGGTGTCGGAGCAGGGGATTGACGGTCGGGAGGGGAACGCCGCGCCGACGATGATGGCGCCGGACCCGGGGCAGGAGGCCGCGCTGGCGGCGGTGCGTGAGAGCATCGCGAGGCAGTCTGCGAGTGTGGAAGGCCCGCTGCCGGAGGTGGACGCTGCGCAGGCGGCGTGGGAGCGGAGCCTGTCGGACTCGCTGTCGGGTCGGTGGCGGTGGCTGACTCCGGAGCGTGTGGAGTCTTCGGGTGGATCGGCGCTGGAGGCGTTGGAGGATGGTTCTGTGCTGGCGTCGGGCGTGAACCCGGACGTGGACGTGTACGAGTTCGAGGCGGTGGTGGAGGGCCGAGTGGAAGCGGTGCGACTGGAGGCGTTGACGCACGAGTCGTTGCCGCACGGTGGGGCTGGGCGGGCGTACAACGGGAACTTCGTGCTGACGGGGTTCGAGGTCGAGGCCGCGCCGGCGAGGGAAGGGGAGTTCCGGGCGGTGGCGATCGCGGGTGCGCGGGCGGACCACGAGCAGGCGACGTTCCCGGTGCGGAACGCGATCGACGGCGACGCGGGGAGCGGTTGGGCGGTGACGGGGTACGAACGTCGCGAGAACCGGACGGCGGAGTTCGTGCCGGCGGAGCCGGCGGGTTTCGAGGGCGGGACTCGTGTGCGCGTGCGGCTGCGGTTCGAGTCGAAGTTCGGGCAGCACGGGATCGGGCGGTTCCGGCTGGCGGTGTCTTCGGACGGGGCGTACGCGGCGGCGGTGAGGCCGGCGGTGATGGGGGCGTGGTCTGTGGCGGGGCCGTATGCGGCGGAGTCTGGGCGTGCGGCGTTCGAACGGGCGTTCGGCCCTGAGGCCGGCGAGGACGTCGAGTGGGTCGAGCGGGCGGAGTTCGTGGACGGCATGGCGCACGAACTGACGGGGATGAACTCGGCGACGTACCTGCGGCGGACGGTTCACGTGCCGTCGGCGCGCACGCTGCGGGTGTCGCTCGGGTCGGACGACGCGATCAAGGTGTGGGTGAACGGGGAGCAGGTGCATACGAACGCAGCCGCGCGGAGTGTCGCGCCGGACCAGGACTTCGTCGATCTCGCGCTGCGCGAGGGCGAGAACGAGCTGCTTCTGAAGGTGGTGAACTACGCCGGCGGGTATGCGTTCTACTTTGACCCGAGGGGGGGGGACGGGGACATTGCGCCGTTGCCCGTGCTGCTGGCGGCGGAGAGGCCTGAGGCGGAGCGGACGGAGGCGCAGCGGGCGCTGCTGCGGGATCACTTCCGGGCGACGCGGTCGCCGGAGTGGCTGGCGATGAAGGCGACGCTGGAGGACATGCGTGCCGAGGAGCGTGCGCTGCTGGCGGCGATCCCGACGGTGATGGTGATGCAGGAGATGGAGACGCCGCGCGAGACGCGGGTGCTGGCACGGGGGCACTACGAGCATCCTGTCGGCGATGCGCTGAGCCCGGGGATCCCTGAGTTTCTGGGTCGGCTGCCGGAGGGGGCGAAGCCGGATCGGCTTGCGCTGGCGGAGTGGCTGGTAGGGCCTGCGAACCCGCTGACGGCACGGGTGTTCGTGAACCGTGTGTGGCAGATGCTGTTCGGGTCCGGCCTGGTGCGCACGAGCGAGGACTTCGGAGCGCAGAGCGAGTGGCCCTCGCACCCGGAGTTGCTGGACTGGCTGGCGGTGGAGTTCGTGGAGTCGGGGTGGGATGTGAAGGGGCTGGTGCGGCTGATCCTGGCCTCGTCGGTGTATCGGCAGTCATCGCGGGTGACGGCGGATCGGCTGGAGGCGGACGCGGACAACCGGCTGCTGTCGCGCGGGCCGCGGTTCCGGCTTGGAGCGGAGGCGGTGAGGGATACGGCGCTGGCGGCGTCGGGGCTGCTGTCGGAGCGGATCGGGGGGCCTGGCGTGAGGCCGTATCAGCCGCCGGACGTGTGGAAGGATGTGGCGTACGACCCGTTCGGGCAGGAGTTCTCGGGGCAGGTGTACGTGCCGAGCGAGGGGGAGGACCTCTACCGGCGGAGCATGTACACGTACCGCAAGCGCACCGCTCCGCACCCTGCGATGGCGGTGTTCGACGCGCCGAACTTCGAGACGTGCATCGTGCGACGGGGGCGGACGAACACGCCGCTGCAGGCGCTGAACCTGATGAACGACCCGACGTACGTGGAGGCGGCGCGTTCGCTGGCTGAGCGGGCGATGCGGGCGGAGGGGGGGGCGGAACGCCGGCTGGCGTTCATCTTCGCGCGGACGCTGAGCCGGGTGCCGACGGCGGCGGAAGCGGGCGTGCTGCTGGGGCAGTATGAGAGCGAACTGGCGGCGTTCCGGGGGGACGCGGCGGCGGCGGAGGCGCTGCTGTCGGTCGGGGCATCGGGGCGCGACACGACACTGGACGCCGCGGAGCACGCGGCGTGGACGATGGTGTGCACGACGGTGATGAACCTGGACGAGTTCATCACCAAGAACTGAAGAGAGCATGCGGAGAACACGGAGAGGGACGCGAAGAGCGCGGGAGGGACAGGCTGATGAAAACTCATTCGGAGGCGGTCGTGTGCACCAAGCTCCTTTCGATCGCAGGGTGCTCTGCGGTTGTCTTTGCGTTCTCCGCGTTCTGTTCTGAGGGGGGCTGATCGATGGACCCAGCCCGTGAGTATCGGTTGTTGATGACGCGCCGGCAGTTGCTGGGGCGCATGGCGACGGGGATCGGGACGGCCGCGCTGGCGTCGCTGCTGAACCCGCGCCTGTTCGCGTCATCGCCGGACCTTGGGGGCGTCGCGGGTCGCGTGCCGCACTTCGCGCCGCGGGCGAAGCGCGTGATCTACATGTTCATGTCGGGCGGGCCGTCGCACCTGGACTTGTTCCAGCCGAAGCCCCGGCTGCGGGAGTTGCACGACACGGACCTGCCGGACTCGGTGCGGATGGGCCAGCGGATCACGGGGATGACGAGCGGGCAGGACCGCCTGCCGATCGCGGCGTCGCTGTTCGAGTTCCGGAGGCACGGGAGGTGCGGGGCGTGGGTATCGGAGTTGCTTCCGCACACGGCGTCGATCGTGGACGACCTGACATTCGTGCACACGGTGAACACGGAGGCGATCAATCACGATCCGGCGATCACGTACATTCAGACCGGAGCGCAGCAGCCCGGTCGGCCGAGCATGGGTGCGTGGCTGTCCTACGGTCTGGGGAGCGAGACGACCGCGCTGCCGGCGTTCGTGGTGATGATTTCGAACAGCGTGCCGCGGCCGACGCAGGCGTTGTTCGATCGGCTGTGGGGGGCGGGGTTCCTGCCGGCGGCGCACCAAGGGGTGAAGTTCCGCGGCGCGGGAGACCCGGTGCTGTACCTGTCGGACCCGCCGGGGATCGACCGTGAGCGGCGTCGGCGGATGATCGATACGGCGAACTCGCTGAACCGGATGGCGCACGAGGCGTTCGGCGATCCTGAGATCAACGCGCGGATCCAGCAGTACGAGATGGCGTACTCGATGCAGGAGTCGGTGCCGGACCTGGCGGACCTGGCGGACGAGCCATCATCGACGTTCGAGTTGTACGGGCCGGACTCGCGCACGCCGGGGACGTTCGCGGCCAACTGCCTGCTTGCGCGAAGGCTGTGCGAGCGCGGGGTGCGTTTCGTGCAGTTGTTCCACCGCGACTGGGACCACCACGGGAACCTGCCGAACGACATCCGGGCGGTGTCGAAGGTGGTGGACCAGCCGGCGGCGGCGCTGGTGAAGGACCTGAAGCAGCGCGGCATGCTTGACGACACGCTGGTGGTCTGGGGCGGGGAGTTCGGCCGGACGGTGTACTGCCAGGGGCCGCTGTCGGCGGACAACTACGGGCGCGATCACCACGGGCGGTGCTTCACGGTATGGATGGCGGGGGCGGGGCTGAAGCCGGGGTTCTCGTACGGGACGACGGACGATTTCGGGTACAACATCGTCGAGAACCCGGTGCACATCCACGACCTGAACGCCACGGTCCTTCACCTGCTCGGGATCGACCACGAGCGGCTGACGTTCAAGTACCAGGGGCGGGACTTCAGGCTGACGGACGTGCACGGGCATGTCGTGCGGGATCTGCTGGCGTAGCGGAAGGCAACGCGGAGGGCGCAGCGAGGAACGCAGGTGGCGCAGAAAAGCAAAGAGGTTCGGAGCGCATGAGGGTCCCATCGACAGTTCCGTTTCGTGGAATCCTTCGTGTTCTCCGCGATTCTTTCCGCGTTCTCCGCGTTCGTTCCACGGGTGAGCCATGACGATGGACCTGTTGCTCCGCTTTCTCGGCCGGCTGCACCCGCTGGTGGTGCATTTCCCGATCGCGCTGCTCATCAGCGCGCTGTTGATCGAGGTAGCGGCGGCGTCGTGGCGCGGGGTGGGGCGCGTCAGGTCCGACCCGCGTGATCCTGACGAGCAGTCGCCGGACGTGGCGCGGGACGCGGCGTCGCGGCCTCCGGCGCGTGCGGCCGTGGTGTGCCTGCTCATCGGGGCGGTGAGCGCGGTGGCGGCGGCGTGGTTCGGGTGGATGAACGCGGCGATGGAGCCGCACGGGCAGCCGGTCGCCGAGACGATCGAGATCCATCGGTGGACGGGGGTTGCGACGGCGGGCCTGGCCGTGCTTGCGCTTCTGGTCGCGTTCGCGGCGTCGGCGACGCGGCTGGGTGTGTTCGCGCGTGCGTATCGGTTCGTGCTGCTGCTGGCCGCGCTGCTGGTGGGGGTAACGGGGCACTTCGGGGCGTCGCTGGTGTACGGGCCTGCGTACCTGACGGAGATTTTCGGGAGCGAGGAGGAAGATGGGGGTGTGCTGGTGGGAGGTCCGTTGCCGCCCGGCGCCACGGTGGATTTCGTCGCGCAGATCAGGCCGATCCTCGAGGAGCGGTGCGTGGAGTGCCACGGTCCGACGCGGGCGCGGGGTCGGCTGCGGCTGGACCTGCGTTCGCGCGTGTTCGGCGGGGACGAATCGCGTTGGGTGGTGCGGCCGGGCGATCCGGAGGGGAGCGAGTTGCTGCGGCGCATCTCGCTGTCGCGTGGCGACGAGGAGTTCATGCCGAAGGACCGCGAGCCGCTGTCCGCCGAGCAGATCGCGCTCATCAGGTTATGGATCGTGGAGGGCGCGCACTGGCCCGATTCTGGCGCGGCTGCCGAGACGACGGCGCGTGCGTCGGGCGCCGCTGCTCCGGTCGGCGAGGCGGACGCCGCGGCGGTGGATGCGGCGATCGCGCGGCTGCGCGAACGGGGCGCGCACGCGGCGCGGATCGCGGCGGACGCGCAGGAGGTCGAGGTGAGTTTCGCGCAGTTGGGCGAGGGCGCGGGGGATGCCGACCTGGCACTGCTGCGAGGGCTTGAAGGATCGCTGGTCTGGCTGAACCTCGCGGGGAGTTCGGTGACCGACGCGGGAGTGGCGAGGCTGGAGGGGTTCACGCGGCTGAGTCGGTTGCAGTTGCAGCGGACCGGGGTCGGGGATGGCGCGCTTGAGGGGCTCGCCGGCTTGCCGGGGCTGGAGACCCTGAACCTGTACGGAACGTCGGTGACGGACGCGGGGATGGCGCGGCTGCGGTTGTTCCCGGCATTGCGGCGCGTTTATGTGTGGGACACGGCGGTGACGCCGGAGGGCGCGCTGGCATTGACGAGGGAGAAGCCGACGATTGAAGTCGTGCTTGGCGCGGAGTTGGCCGCGGTCGTCGAGGCGCCGGTGACCGCGGAAGCGGCGGGCGTTGAGGGAGCGCCCGCGTGCTGCGCGGCAGCGACGGCACAAGGGCGCGAGTGCGACCACCCGTGCTGCGTCGCGGCGCGATCGGAAGGAAAGGTGTGCGCGTCATGCCTGGGGGGATGAGGCGGGGCGCGGCTCGCGGATCGTGGAGCGACGGGCATCCCGTTTCCACGGCGCTGTACTGTTGTACCGCCATCGTGGCGACGCTGGTTGTGCTCGCGGTGTTCGTCGTCAGGCCGAGCGCAACCCCTCCGGTGACGGGCGTCGTGTTTGGGGCGTCGGGCGAGCCTGACCCGTCGGCGGTGTCGTACACGCGTGACGTTCGCCCGATCCTGTCGAACCGGTGCTTCAAGTGCCACGGGCCTGATGAGTCGGCGCGTGAGGCGGGTTTGCGGCTGGACACGTTCGAGGGGGCGACGGGCGTGCTGCGGCGGGGCGGGCGTGCGGTCGTGCCGGGCGAGCCGGACGCGGGCGAGTTGGTTCGGCGCGTGACGAGCGTGGATGCGGAGGAGCGGATGCCGCCGTCGGAGGCGGGAGCGCCGCTGACGGCGCGGGAAGTCGAGACGCTGCGCCGGTGGATCGCGGAGGGAGGGCGATACGAGCCGCACTGGTCGTTCGTGGCTCCGCGCCGTCCCGAGCCGCCGCGGGTGAGCGATGAGCGATGGGTTCGCAACGAGATCGATCGTTTCGTGCTGGCGCGGCTGGATCGGGAGGGGATTCGGCCGTCGGCGGAGGCGGATCGTGCGACGCTGATCCGGCGTGTGTCGCTGGACCTGACCGGCCTGCCGCCGACGCCGGCGGAAGTGGAGGCGTTCGTCGGCGACGCGAGGCCGGGCGCGTGGGAGCGCGTGGTGGATCGGCTTCTGGCATCGCCTGCGTATGGGGAGCGGATGGCGGCGGCGTGGCTGGACCAGGCGCGGTATGCGGACACGAAGGGGTACGAGGCGGACCGTCGGCGGACGATGTGGCCGTGGCGTGACTGGGTGATCCGGGCGTTCAACGCGGACGTGCCGTATGACCGGTTCATCGCGGAGCAACTGGCCGGCGACCTGCTTCCGGACGCGGGCGCCGAGGGGCTGGTGGCGACGGCGTTTCACAGGAACACGATGACGAACGACGAGGGCGGTACGGACGACGAGGAGTTCCGCGTGGCGGCGGTGGTGGACCGCGTGAACACGACGATGCAGGTGTT
The DNA here is from genome assembly GCA_030263455.1 of Synechococcales cyanobacterium CNB. NCBI lineage: Bacteria > Bacillati > Cyanobacteriota > Cyanophyceae > Synechococcales > Synechococcales cyanobacterium CNB. Next base: position 136,916 of record SZOZ01000006.1, on the reverse strand, counting down.
CATGGGGCTGACGATGGCGTGCGCGCAGTGCCACACGCACAAGTACGATCCGATCACGCACACGGACTATTACCGCGTGTTCGCGGTGTTCAACACGACGCTGGACGCGGACCGGATGGACGAGGCGCCGACGCTGCCGGTCCCCGTGCCGGAGCGAGAGGCGGATCTGGCGAGGGCGCGTGCGATCGTGGAGCACGCGGAGCGGCTGCCGGAGCGTGTTGCGGAGGCGTTGGCGCGGGTGGGTTCGCGGTCCGGCGGCGGATCGGCGGGTGATTCGGAGGCGGAACTCCGCGCGTTCCTTGATGACGGGATTGCGCGGGCGAGGGCCGGCCTAGCCGCGGTGGAAGCGACGCTGCCGCAACTGCCGATCATGCGAGAGCAGTCGGTGGAGGAGCGGCGAACGACGCGCCGGATGGAGCGTGGTTCGTTCCTGTCGCCGGCGGAGGTTGTGGAGGCGGGCGCCCCATCGGCGTTCCATGCGTGGCCGGAGGGCGCACCGCGTGATCGGCTCGGGTTCGCGCGCTGGCTGACGGACGACGCGAACCCGCTGACGGCGCGCGTCGCGGTCAACCGGGTGTGGGAGCAGTTGTTCGGGGCGGGGCTGGTGGAGACGTCGGAGGACTTCGGCGTGCAGGGAACGCTGCCTTCGCACCCCGAGTTGCTGGACTGGCTGGCGACAGGGCTTGTGCGCGACGGGTGGAGCGTCAAGCGGCTCGTGCGTTCGATCGTGATGAGCGCGACGTACCGGCAGTCGTCGGTGGCGACAGCGGCCGCGCTGGAGCGTGACCCGGGGAATCGTCTGCTGGCGCGGGGGCCTCGGTTCCGGCTTGACGCGGAGACAATCCGGGACCAGTCGCTTGCGGTGTCGGGGTTGTTGTCGCGGAAGATGTACGGGCCGTCGGTGTTCCCGCCGCAGCCGGAGGGAGTGTGGTCGATCGTGTACAACGCGGACCGATGGGAGACGAGCGGGGGGGAGGACCGGTACCGCCGAGCGCTGTACACGTTCTGGCGGCGGACCAGCCCGCACCCGATGCTGACGACGTTCGACGCGCCGAGCCGGGAGTTCTGCCTTCCGCGGCGGATTCGGACGAACACGCCGCTGCAGGCGCTGGTGACGATGAACGACCCCGCGTTGGTGGAAGCGGCGCAGGCGCTGGCGCGGCGGCTGGTGGCGGAGGGGGGGGCAGACGCGGCGTCGCGGGCGCGGTACGCGGTGCGGCTGTGCCTGGCGCGTGCAGCGACGGAGCGTGAGGTGGAGCGGCTGGTCGCGCTGTTCGAGAGCGAGTCGGCGCACTACCGCGAGCGGCCCGGGGATGCGGCCGCGCTGGCGACGGATCCGCTGGGGCCGCTGCCGGAGGGGGTCGATGCGGCGGAGGCGGCGGCGTGGACGGCGGTTGCGAACGTGCTGCTGAACCTCGACGAGTTTCTGACGAGAGGCTGAGCCATGAACGATCGCGTGCCGGACATCGCTCGTTGTGCGCTGATGACTCGGCGGCACTTTCTGGGGCGGTCCGGGGCCGGGCTTGGTGCGGTCGCGCTGGCGATGCTGATGGGTGACGACCTGCGGGCGGGGAGCGTGGGGTCGGGTGTTTCCGATCCGTTGCGTCCGAGGCCGCCGCACTTTGCGCCGCGGGCGCGGCGTGTGATCTACCTGCACATGGCGGGTTCGCCGCCGCAGCAGGACCTGTTCGATTACAAGCCTGCGCTGAACGAGTTGGACGGCAAGCCGTGCCCCGCGGACCTGCTGGCGGGCGAGCGGTTCGCGTTCATCAAGGGGCACCCGAAGGTGCTGGGGACGCCGTACCGATTCGCGCGGCACGGCGAGAACGGGATGTGGGTTTCGGAGTTGCTGCCGCACCTCTCGGGGATCACGGATGAGTTGTGCTTCGTGAGGTCGATGCACACGGAGCAGTTCAACCATGCGCCCGCGCAGTTGTTCCTGTACACGGGATCGTCGATCCTCGGGCGTCCGTCGATGGGGTCGTGGGTGGCGTACGGTCTTGGGAGCGAGACTCGCGACCTGCCGGGGTTCGTGGTGCTGGTATCGGGCGGGAACACGCCGGACGCGGGCAAGAGCGTGTGGGGGAGCGGGTTCCTGCCGAGCGTGTACCAGGGGGTGCAGTGCCGGTCGTCGGGCGACCCGGTGCTGTACGTGAACGATCCGGCGGGGATGTCGCGGGACTCTCGGCGTCGGGCGCTGGATGCGCTTGCGGACCTGAACCGGGCGCACCACGCCGCGACGGGCGACCCGGAGACGCTGACACGGATCGAGCAGTACGAGTTGGCGTTCCGGATGCAGGCGTCGGTGCCGGAGGTGATGGACATCTCGCGCGAGCCGCGCGAGACGCTGGAGATGTACGGGGCGGAGCCGGGCGCGCCGTCGTTCGCGAACAACTGCCTGCTGGCGAGGCGGTTGTGCGAGCGCGGGGTGCGGTTCGTGCAGTTGTTCGACTGGGGGTGGGACACGCACGGGACGGGTCCGCACGACGACATCGTGACGCAGTTGCCGCTGAAGTGCCGACAGACGGACCGGCCGGTGGCCGCGCTGATCCGGGATCTGAAGCGTCGCGGGATGCTCGACGACACGCTGGTGGTGTGGTCGGGTGAGTTCGGCCGGACGTGCATGAACGAGGAGCGCGACGGGTCGAAGTTCCTGGGTCGCGACCACCACCCCCACGCGTTCACGATGTGGATGGCAGGGGGGGGCGTGCGGCGTGGGCTGGTGTACGGGGCGACGGACGATCTCGGGTATCGCGTGACGGAGAACCCCGTGCACGTGCACGATCTTCAGGCGACGATCCTGCACCTTCTCGGGTTCGACCACGAGCGGCTGACGTACCGGTTCCAGGGGCGGGACTTCCGGCTGACGGACGTGCACGGCCGGGTGGCGTCGGACCTGCTGGCGTGAACGGCGGGGTCAGAGTTTCGACGCGGTGAAGGTGTTCTCGACGAGTTCGCGCTGCCAGGCGTGCGCGGGACCGCGCTTGCGCTCGTAGAAGCGCCAGAGTTCGAACCAGTAGCTGCGGAACTTGTGCTCGCCGAAGGGCTCGTAGTGTGCCTTGACGCGGCGGAGGACGGCGGCGTCGGCGCCGTCGTAGCCGAGGACGGCGCGGCCGTGGCGGACGCTCTCGGTGTCGAGGGCGAGGCGCGAGTACCGGCCGAGGAGCTGCATGATGTTGCCCGCGGCGTAGGGACCGATGCCGGGAAGGGTGAGGAGGAAGTCGAAGGCGTCGTCGTCCGGTGTTGCGGGGTCTTCGAGCCAGCGTTCGCGGATGTCGCCGCGGGCGAAGAGGCGTGCGAGTTCGACGAGGCGCGCGTCGCGGTAGCCGACGCGGCAGCGGGCGCGGAGGGTGCCTGGGCGGGTGCGGGCGAGGCGGTCGGCGGTGGGGAACGCGCCGGCGCGGCCGATGACCTCGCAGAGGCGGCGGTTCATGTTCACGGTGCTGGGCCAGGCGACGTTGCAACTGGTGACGGTCTTGACGACGTCCTCGAAGAGGGTCGGTGAGCGGAAGAGCCTGGCGCGGCCGGAGCGTTTCCAGCGGGGATCGACGCGGTGGAAGGCGGCGACGTGCGACTCGTCCTCGTCGAGCCGCAACATGCGGGCGATCTGGCGTCGGGCCTCGGCACGCTCGGGCGGAGCGAGCGCACGATCGGCGAGGACGCGCAGCGGATCGCCGGGGCGGCAGGCGTGGCCTTGCGAGATGACGACGGTTGTCGGGCCGCCCGAGAGGTCGAGAGCGCGTCGGAGCGTGCGTGCCTTCGCGTCCCAGTGGTTCGGGGCGAGGAGGAAGTAGCCGTAGGAGCAGACGTCCCGCGGGAGGACGTAGTCGCCGGGCGTGCGGAGGGTGAGGCGCGTGCCCATGCTCAGACCGCGAGGAGACGGACCGCGGGGAAGCAGTACGTGGCAAGGTTGACGGCGAGGCGGTCGCTGACGAGGGCGTAGCGCTCGTAGTGGAGCGAGGCCTGGCGGTCGATCTCTTCGGGGGAGAGGCCGAGGGCTGCGAGTTCGTCTCGGGAGCGTTCGGCCATGCGGCCGATCATGACACGGTCGCACTCGAAGTGGAACTGGAAGCCGAAGGTGCGGAGACCGGCGCGGTAGGCCTGGACCTTGCACGCCTGCGAGGAGGCGAGGAGGGTCGCGCCGTCGGGGAGGCGCGTGACCTCGTGGCCGTGGGCGTGGAACTGCTCGTGTCGCCAAGGGATGCCGGCGAGGATGGTCTCGGTCTGACCGGGGATGGTGACGTCGACGGGGGCGAAGCCGTATTCGGGGCGATTCATGGGGGCGACGTCGCCGCCGAGCGCGGCCGCGATGAGTTGGGAGCCGAGGCAGACGCCGATGACGGGGAGTTCGGCCTGGTGGGCTGCCTTGAGGAAGGCGAGTTCGGCGTCCATCCAGTCGTGGGACTCGCCGACGTTCTGCGGTCCGCCGAGGGAGAGGACGCCCGCGACGTCGTCGAGGTCGGTCGGGAGGGCGGGTGCGCCGAGGAGGTCCAGTCGGCGGACGTCGAGACGGAGGCCGTGGTCGCGGAGCGTGACGCCGATGCGCCCGGGGACGCCTTCGGGGCTGTGCTGGAGGACGATGATGCGTGCCATGGGCGGGATGGTATGCGAGGGGTGTCGTGGGCAGGTCAGTGACACAGCCACCGAAATGCGGTGGAACGAGGGAATGCGGAGAGAGCGCAGCACCGCCCTCCCAGAGCGGAGGTCGGTGGCACGGGTCGGGCACGGCGTCGAGGGCGCGAGTCGATAGGATGATCGGGTCCGGGCCTGTGGCGGAACCGGCAGACGCGGCGGACTTAAAATCCGCTTCCCCGCAAGGGGAGTGTGGGTTCGACTCCCACCTGGCCCGCTTCAGTGCAAAGGGCCAAATGGCCAAATGGCCAAATGGCCAAATGGCCAAATGGCCAAATGGCCAAAGGGCCAAAGGGCCAAAGGGCCAAAGGGCCAAAGGGCCAAAGGGCCAAAGGGCTAAATGGCCAAATGGCCAAATGGCCAAATGAGGAGGAACGCGGGGGGCGATGCGGTGGTGTGGGGGTAGCGGGGGATATGCCTACACTTGTGCCCGCTCGGAACCGGGTCGGCGTGTGGCCGGGCCGGCAGAAACGTCCAAGAACGAGCGATGACGCCTGCCTCTTCGGGGCGGCGGTGTTCGTAGCGAGAGGCCGCGTCGCGGCAGGGAGTCGGGATGGTTCGGATCAGGCTTCAGCGTCTGGGGCGTCGCAACCGCCCGTTCTATCGCATCAACGCGATCGCCAAGCGCACCCGGCGTGACGGGCGCGTGATCGAGAACCTCGGGTGGTACGACCCGGTGGCGTCGGACCCTGCCAAGCAGGTGAGCGTGAACGGCGAGCGCGTGCGGCACTGGTTGAGCGTCGGCGCGCAGCCGAGCGACACGGTGCGCGACCTGCTCGCGCGGCTCGACCTGCTGACGGCCGAGGAGCGCAAGGCGTGGGAGGCGCAGCGGGAGATCGACCGCAAGCGCGTGGAGGCCCGGAAGGCGGCCACGCCGGCGGCGGCCGAGGCCTGAGCGAGGATTGAAGGGAAGATCGTCAAGCCCCGGGCGGGTTGCCCGGGGCTTTGTTGTTGTGGGGGCTTGGATCGGGCGGCCGATGTGCCGCGTGCCAAGGATGAAGAGCCGATCATGGGTGCGCTGCGGTTCGACATCCTGACGACGTTTCCGGAGGTCTTCGCGGCCGAGCCGCCGGGCGCGCTGGGGGTATCGATCCCGGCGCGTGCGCGTGCGGCGGGGCTGGTCGAGTGGCACGCGCACGACCTGCGTGCGTACACGACGGACAAGCACCAGAAGACGGACGACCGGCCCTTCGGTGGGGGGCCGGGGATGGTGATGACGTGCCAGCCGCTGTGGGACGCGGTACGGGTGGTCGAGGCGGCGGACGCTCGTCCGGTGACACGGGTGCTGCTCACGCCGCAGGGCGTGCGGCTGACGCAGGATCTGGTGCGCGAGCTGGCGGCTCGGCCCCGGCTGCTGCTGATCGCGGGGCGGTACGAAGGGATCGACGAGCGTGTGATCGAGCGGCTGGCGCCGCTGGAGGTGTCGCTGGGGGACTACGTGCTGTCGGGCGGCGAGATCGCGGCGATGGCGCTGATGGACGCGATCATCCGGTTGCTGCCTGGCGCGCTGGGGGATGAGGACTCGGCGACGGAGGACTCGTTCGGGGGTGTGCCGACGACGGACCCGAACGGCTCGCCGATCGACCCGAGGCTTGCGCGTGAGTTGGGCATTCCGGAAGGTGCGAGGCTGCTGGACTGTCCGCACTACACGAGGCCGCGGGTGTGGGAGGGTATGGAGGTGCCTGAGGTGCTGGTGAGCGGGGACCACCGGGCGGTGGCGCGGTGGAGGCTGGAGGAGATGGTGAGGCGGACGCGAGAGCGGCGCCCGGATTTGCTGGGGGCTGAGCGGGCGGCCTCGGGGGCGATAGACCCCTGTCCCGAGCGGGCATAGCCTTCCGCCCCCGGTGGCCGGGGGGTTGGCGGGGGGTTTGCCCTGCCGCGGCGGGGTGTGGACATCAGGACGCGAGGTTCGCCATATGGGCATGCAGCAGATGATCGAGAGCATCAACGCCGGGCAGTTGAAGTCCGACGTGCCGGTCATGGACATCGGCGACACGATCAACGTGCACGCCCGCATCGTGGAGGGCGACAAGGAACGCATCCAGGTGTACCAGGGCGTGCTGATCTCGCGCAAGGGGCGCGGGATCAACGAGATGATCACGGTGCGGCGCGTGGTGGACGACGTGGGGATCGAGCGGACGTGGCCGATCAACTCGCCGTTGATCGCGAAGTTCGAGGTCGTCCGGCGCGGCGACGCCCGGCGGGCGAAGCTCTACTTCCTGCGCGACCGCGCGGGCAAGAGCCGTCGTCTGCGCGACCGCCGCCGGGGCCTGAAGCACGTGGCCGGTCAGCCGACTGTGCAGGGGTGATGCGTGAATGAGTCGGGCACGCCGAGAGCGCGCGGGGTTCGCGTGCGCGGTATCGTGTCGGCATGAGAGCCATCGTGGTCGTTCGTCAGGGGTCGCCGGTTGCTCCGAACGTCTCGCTGCGCGCGGACTGGCCGGACGTGGGGCCGCCGGGGCGTGGGTGCGTGGTCGTGCGGACGCTGTGCTCGGCGTTCAACCACATGGACTTGTGGGTGGGGCGTGGGGTGCCGGGGCTGGACCTCGGGTACCCGCGGGTGTCGGGGTGCGACGGGTGCGGCGTGGTGGAGTCGGCCGGCGAAGACGTGGACGCGGCGTGGGTTGGTCGGCGGGTGATCTTCAACGCGGCCGTGCGGATTCTGCGGGGAGCGAGGGCGGATGATCCGCCCGGCTCGACGCTCGCGCCCGAGTATGAGTTGATCGGCGAGCACCGGTTCGGGGCGCACGCGGAGCGGTTTGTCGTGCCGGCGGACAACCTGGCGGACGTGGGGGAGACGGACCCGGTGGAGGCCGCGGCGTTCGGGCTGTGTGCGCTGACGGCGTGGTCGATGATGGTGACGAAGGCGGGGCTGCGGGCCGGGCAGAGCGTGGTGATCACGGGGATCGGGGGGGGGGTGGCGACGGCCGCGCTGGCGATCGCGCGGCACTTCGGGTGCGCGGCGGCGGTGACGAGCCGGCACCCGTGGAAACTGGAGCGGGCGCGCGAACTGGGAGCGGCGTGCCTGATCCACGACACGGGGCAGGACTGGTCGAAGGAAGTCCGGGCGTGGACGAAGAAGCGCGGCGTGGACGTGGCGGTGGACTCGGTGGGCAAGGCGACGCACTTGGCGTGCATCCGAAGCCTGGCGAGGGGGGGGGCGTACGTGACGCCGGGCTGCACCACCGGGCCGGACGCGACCACGGACCTGGCGCGCATCTTCTGGAACCAGCTGCGCGTGCTCGGGTCCACGATGGGGTCGAACGAGGAGTTTCGCGAGGTGGCGAGCCTGCTGCGGGCGGGCGCGATGCGGCCGGCGGTGGACCGGGTGTTCCGGCCCGAGGAGTGCGTCGAGGCGTACGGACGGATTGAGGCGGGGGAGCAGTTCGGGAAGGTGGTTGTGGATTGGAGGTAGGGTGGAGCGCGGGCTGAAGCCCGCGGCTCGGAGTGGGGAGGGACTCGGAGCCGTGGGCTTCAGCCCACGTCGTTGTGCCTCCGCCCGGCTATACCCCACGCGGTTCTGCGTCGCCTTGACTGCCTCGCACACGTCATGCCTCTCCACTCGGTCGGGGACTCGGGCGCGCGTTCCCGAGGCTTGGTAGGTTGACCACACATGGGCGACGAGACGTACATTCCGGATGCGTCCATGGCTGAGCGCGGGCGTTCGAGCGGGGAGGGGCGTGGGGGGACGTACCTGCTCACGTGGACGACCTATGGCACGTGGCTTCCCGGAGACTCGCGTGGGTTCGTGAGTCCTGTGCCGTGTGAGGATGGGGGCTGTGTGATTCACAACGTCGTGGGATCGGCGTACGACGCGGACATGCCATCGCTCATGGAGAAGGCGCGGGCGCGGATGCGGGGAGTGCGGGTGGTTCTGGATCGGGCGAACGCGCGTGTTTGCGCGGATGCGTTCGGCGAGGTGGAGCGGCGCGGCGACGTGCGAGTTCTCGTCGGCGCGATTATGGCGACGCACGTTCACCTGGTCGTCGCGTCAACGAGCCTTGAGGGTGCGGCGCTGCTTCAGCGCTTCAAGGGGGTCTCGTCGCGCAGGTTGACGCAGCGCTTCGGCAAGCCCGGCGCTCCCTCATGGTGGACACGCCATGGGTCCAGGCGGCTCCTCACGAACGCACCATCGGTGGACGGGGCGTTGCGGTACGTGTGGGAGCAGATCGGGGCGTTGGTCGTGTGGCGTGCGTCGGATGAGCGTGCGGGGTAGAGCGCGAGGGTCGGAAGCGAGAGCGTGCGCGGGCTAAAGCCCGCGGCTCTGAGATGGAAGGATGCGCGGGCTAAAGCCCGCGGCTCTGAGCGTGTTGGGCTTCGCGTTCGACGCGGCGGTAGAGGGTGTCGCGTTCGATGGGTGTGAAGCCGGCTTCGCGTATGGCTTTCTGGAGGGTCCAGACATCGACTTCCTGGTGGGTGGTTGCGCCGCCGACTTTGGTGATGTCGTACCAGACGACGGTGCCGTCGATGTCGTCCGCGCCGCACTGGAGCATGAGTTGGGCCATGGGGAGGGTCTGCATGATCCAGAAGGCCTTGACGTGGGGGAAGTTGTCGAGCATGAGCCGTGCGACGGCGAGCGTGCGGAGGTTTTCCAGGCCGCTGGGGCCGGGGAGGTGTTGGAGCTCGCTGCCATCGGGGAAGAAGGGGAGGGGGATGATGGTCTGGAAGTAGCCGCACGGCGAGGGATCAGGGGATCGATGGGTCGAGAGGCGTCGATCCGGCTGCGGGAGGGGCACGCCCGGGCGAGTGAGCGTGATCGCGCCGCCGGCGCCTTGGTGGCTTGATGGCTTGATCCTTTCGTACCCCATCCTCGCCAGGGCCTCGTCCTGTGCGCACCGCAGCATGTCCATGTGGACGAGCCGCTCGTGTCGGTCCTCGACGTGTCCGTAGAGGATGGTGGCGTTGGTGTTGAGGCCGAGCTCGTGCGCGGTGCGGTGAACGTCGAGCCAGACGTCGGAACGGATTTTGCCCTTGAAGGCCTCGTCGTGGACGCGGTCGTCGAAGACCTCCGCGCCGCCGCCGGGGAGCGAGCCGAGGCCGGCGTCGATGAGGAGTTCGAGCACCCAGCGGATGCCGGCGCGCCGGTCGGCCTGCTTGTAGACCTTCGCGATCCTGGCGAGGTGGACGATCTCGACGGCGGTGAAGGCCTTGATGTGCAGGGTCGGGGCTTCGTCGCGGATGGCGCGGAGAAGGTCGGGGTAGTAGTCCCAAGGCAGGTAGGGGTCGAGGCCGCCGACGATGTGGATCTCGGTCGCACCCGCATCGACGGCGCGGCGGGCCTCGGCGCGGGCGTCGTCGAGCGAGCGGGTGTAGGCGTGGGCATCGCCGCGCTTGGCGTAGAAGTCGCAGAACTTGCAGGAGAGGGCGCAGACGTTGGAATAGTTGAAATGGCGGTTGACGTTGTAGTAGGCGGCGTCGCCGTGGAGGCGTCGGCGGACGGTGTCGGCCAGTTCGCAGACTGTCCAGATGTCGCGTGTGGTGTAGAGGAGGTCGCCGTCGTCGAGCGTGAGGCGTTCGCCGGCGAGCGCCTTGTCGCGGATGGCGTGGAGGCGCGGGTCGGCGAAGGGCGGGGCGGTGGGAGCGGGGAGTGTGGCTGCGGGCATGGGGTATTGTCGGCTCGTAGCGTCGCGGTTTCGACCCTGGCCCGGTAGACTCCCGCCCTTGAGTACGAAACGACGCTTTCGGTCGCCGATCGCGCTTCCGGGCGGGCACTTCATGGGGCTTGCGCCGCTGGACGTGTGGGTGCGGCTGCTCTGGACGTGCCGGTTTCGTATCGGGCCGCGGTACTGGGTTCGGCTGGCGGCGGCGGTGGGGACGAGCGTGCTGGCGACGGCGATCACGCTGCCGGAGCGGGTGCTGCTCTGGGCGTGGCTGGTGTGGCGGTTCCGTTGGCGCGAGGCGAGTTTCGTGCCGCGGCGGGACGTGGTGGTGGTGCTGGGGTATTTCCGGTCGGGGACGACGCACCTGCACAACCTGCTGGCGACGCACCCGGACGTGGTGACGCCGCGGTGGGTGCAGGCGATGTCGCCGCAGGGGTTCTGGTTGTCGTGGGCGTTCCTTGGGTGGGCGCTGGTGCCGTTCCTGCCCAACACGCGGCCGCAGGACGGGGTTGCGTTCGGGCCGGACTGGCCGGCGGAGGACGACTTCGCGCACAACAACTGGGCGTTGGCGTCGAGCCTGCCGGGCCGGCTGGTGATGGTGCGGGAGCGCGAGCGGTGGGGACGGTTCGATTCGCTCGACGGGCTGTCGGCGGGAGAGTTGCGGCGGTGGCGGCGCGCGGCGGCGGCGTTCGCGTGGAAGGTGAGCGCGGGCAAGCGAGGGCGGACGCTCGCGCTCAAGTCGCCGAGCCACACGGGTCGGGTGCGCGAGCTGGACAGGCTGTTCGGGGGCCGGGTGCGATTTGTGCACATCATGCGCCGGGCGGAGGAAGTGGTGCGATCGAACGTGGCGATGCATCGGCGGCTCGAGTCGCAGTCGCTGCAGGCGATGCCGGACGAGGATGCGCTGCGCGAGAGGATCGTGGTGGAATATATGGAGGCGGAGAGGCGGTTCCTGAGAGATGCGCGCGAGTTGCGGCTCGGGCCTGATCGGCTGGTGCGGGTGCGGTACGAGGGGCTGGTGAGCGCACCGGCGGGGGAGCTGGAGCGCGTGTGCCGGTCGCTGGGGCTGCGGTGGGATGACGAGGTGCGCGAGAGGGCGGAGCGGTACCTGGAGGCGGTGGGGGAGTACCGGGCTTCGAGGCACGAGGAAGGGGGGGGCGACCCCAGGCTGCTTGCCTTGGAGAGAGAACTGGAGGAGAGGCTGGAGGGGGGGGGATGGGGTGGGGGGGAGAGGGAGGAATGGAGACGGGGCCTGCAAGGCCGCGCCCCGAGTGCAGGGCCCGCCTCGGGCGAAGGCTCTGCGCAGGGGCGGCGGATTGCCGGCATGGTGTCGGCATGGGCGGCGGCGGTGGTGGGTTTGGGGGTGTGGTTGCTGCTTGCGCACCTGACGAGTCGGCGGTTGGACTCGCTGGTGTGGCCGCTGGGGGCGTTCGTGGGGTCGGTGGCGTTGCGAGTGGCGGGCCGCGGTGACTGGAGGCTCGGATTGTGCGCTGTGGCGGCGACGTTGGCGGCGATCGCGGGGTCGGTCTGGCCGCTGCCGGAGGTGTCGAGCGGGTGGGTCGGCGCGGACCGCATATCGGCGATCAGGACGGCATACGGGACGTACAACAACAACTATTTGTGGATGCTGTTCGGGGCGTTGGCGTCGTACCGGTTCGCATCGCGTGCGTTCGTGAGGCCGCCGGGGATGCGGTGAGGTCGTCTGCCAGATCGGCAGGCAGGAGTGGCATCCGACGCTGGTCGGCGGAGCGGGCGGGCCGAACGTGGGCGTCGCCGGGCGGTCCGGCTGGCATCGGCCTTGCCAAACAAGGGGTGAGCGGTCCGCCACGGCTGGCGTGGCCCCGACTCGGAGGTGTACGCCATGTCGAAGATCATCGGGATCGACTTGGGCACGACGAACTCGGTCGTCGCCATCATGGAGGGCGGCCAGCCCAAGGTTCTCATCAACTCGTCCGGCAACCGGACGACGCCGTCGGTCGTCGCGTTCACCGACAAGGGTGAGCGGCTGGTCGGCCAGCCCGCGAAGCATCAGCAGGTGACGAACCCGAAGAACACGGTCTACTCGATCAAGCGGTTCATGGGTCGGCGGCACGAGGAAGTGACGGACGAGGAGAAGCGGGTGCCGTACCAGGTGCTCGGGGCGGCGGGGGACTTCGTGCGGGTGCGGGTGCGGGACAAGGAGTACACGCCGCAGCAGATTTCGGCGTTCATTCTGCAGGAGTTGAAGAAGGTCGCGGAGGACTACCTCGGGGAGAAGGTGGACCGGGCGGTGATCACGGTGCCGGCGTACTTCAACGATTCGCAGCGTCAGGCGACGAAGGACGCGGGCGAGATCGCCGGTCTGAAGGTCGAGCGGATCATCAACGAGCCGACGGCGGCGGCGCTGGCGTACGGGCTGGACAAGAAGAAGAACGAGAAGATCGCGGTCTTCGACCTGGGTGGCGGCACGTTCGACATCTCGATCCTGGACGTTGGGGACGGGGTGTTCGAGGTGCTGAGCACGAACGGCGACACGCACCTCGGCGGCGACGACTGGGACCAGCGTCTGATCGACTTCATCGCTGGGGACTTCAAGGCGCGCGAAGGCATCGACCTGCGCGGCGACCCGATGGCGATGCAGAGGCTGAAGGAGGCCGCGGAGAAGGCGAAGATCGAGCTCTCGACGATGCAGGAGACGACGGTGAACCTGCCGTTCATCACGGCGGACCAGCACGGGCCGAAGCACCTGCAGGTGACGGTGACGCGGAGCAAGTTCGAGTCGTTGTGCGAGGACCTGTGGAAGCGGCTGCGCGACCCGTGCCTCAAGGCGCTCAAGGACGCGAGACTGGACCCGTCGAAGATCGACGAGGTGGTGCTGGTGGGCGGAGCGACGCGCATGCCCAGGGCGCAGCAGATCGCCCGCGAGATTTTCGGGAAGGAGCCGAACAAGAGCGTCAACCCCGACGAGGTGGTGGCGATCGGCGCGGCGATCCAGGGCGGCGTGCTGCAGGGCGAGGTCAAGGACGTGCTGCTGCTGGACGTGACGCCGCTGTCGCTGGGGGTGGAGACGCTCGGCGGGGTGATGACGCGGCTGATCGAGCGGAACACGACGATCCCGACGAGCAAGAAGGAGGTCTTCTCGACGGCGACGGACAACCAGCCGAGCGTGGAGATTCACGTGCTGCAGGGCGAGCGCGAGTTTGCCCGCGACAACCGGACGCTGGGGCGGTTCACGCTGGACGGCATCCCGCCCGCGCCGCGGGGCATGCCGCAGATCGAGGTGGAGTTCGCGTTGGACGCGAACGGCATCCTGCAGGTGACGGCGACGGACAAGGCCTCGGGCAAGAGCCAGAACATCCGCATCGAGAACTCCGGCGGGCTGCAGAGGGACGAGATCGAGCGGATGAAGCGCGACGCGGAGGCTCACGCCGAGGAGGACCGCAAGCGGCGCGAGTTGATCGACGCGAAGAACCGGGGCGATTCGCTGGTGTACCAGACGCGCAAGGCGCTGGACGAGCACGGCGGGAAGGTCTCGGCGGAGGTGCGTGCCCGGATCGAGTCGGCGGTGAGCAACCTCGAGAGCAAGATCAAGGGCGACGACAAGGCCGCGATCGAGGCCGCGGTGCGGGAGTTGGAGACCTCCTCGTCGGAACTCGGCCGGATCATCTACGAGCAGGCGGCCAGGAGCACGGGCGGCGGCGGGGGCGCGGCGTCCGAAGGCCAGGCTGGGGGCAAGGGCGACGACGTGATCGACGCGGAGTTCGAGGTGAAGGACGATCGGTGATCGCACGCGGGTGACCTACCGTCACGACGGACGCAACCACGCCCCGGGGGTCGAACCTCCGGGGCGTGGCGGTTGTGGGGTGCGTGCGTGTGCGGGTGTCAGGCGGCGCGGCGGCGGCGGACGCAGAGGACCGCGCCGGCGGAGAAGAGGGCGAGCGTGCCGGGGGTGGGCACGAGGGTGAAGGTGATGAGTGCGGACCAGTCCTTGAAGGCGTTGAGATGCTCGTTGGCGAGAGCGTCGTTGACGAGCTTCTGGAGGGCGGCGTCGGTGGCGCGGAGGTCGCCGATCTTCGAGACGCCGCGGTTCCCCGTGCCGTCCGCGCCGTCGTATCGCCAGTCGAAGGCGGTGAGGAGTCCGAACTGGGTCTTGCCTTCGAAGTTGACGGAGTCGTGGTCGCGGACGACGAGGATGTTGGTGAAGTCGAGGAAGTCGCCCTTGGGCGCCTTGGGGTAGTCGATGAACATGGACCACTTCTCGTCCTCGCGGATCGCGCCGCCGTCGAACTTGTTGGCCTGCCACTCGTTCTTGAAGTGGTAGTAGTAGGGGACGTCGTCCTCCGGGCTGCCGGAGACGTCGCCGGACTGCGGGTCGATGGCGGGCGCGCCCTTGGGAAAGAGGGGCTTGTAGCCGTCGGAGAGGTCGCGGACGACGTTGACGTAGTCGAAGTCGTAGTGCTTGTCGAGGAAGGCGAAGTCCTTGTGGAACTCGAACTTCGAACTGACGGCGTTGGCGTTGCCCTTGTAGCCGGAAGCGGCGTTGATCGTGCCGATCTTCTGGGGCTTGTCGAAGCCCTTGACGCTGGCCATGACGTCCACGGCCAGGGGGTCGCCCGCGAGTGCGAGGCAGGCGGCTTTGGCGATGGTCGCCGCCGCGATGAGAAGTGCGAGAGTTCCGCGATTCCGGGTGGTGCTGCGTGCCATTGTTTCGCTCCATTTGCTGCTGCGTGCCGGGGTTCGGCCCTTTGCCATCCCCTCTCGGGGAGGAACGGAGGCGGCGTCGGCCGCTCACGCGCCGGAGCGAAGAAGTTGTGCGATGGCCTCGGCCATGGCCCGGGCGGCGTTGCCGCGGTGGCTGACGCGGTTCTTCTCGTCGGCGGAGAGTTCCGCGCTGGTCCGTGTGAAGCCGGGGGCGACAAGGAAGAGGGGGTCGTATCCGAAGCCGTTCGAGCCTCGGGGGACGTCGCCGGGGAGGCCGATTCGGCCTTCAAACGTGCCGCGGACGAGGGCAACAAGCCCGCGGGCGGACTCTTCGAAGGGACTCCGGCCTTCATTCGTCGGGCTGGGGCCTTGATCCCTCGGGGCGGGGCCTTTCAGGCCCCGTCTCCGCCTCTCCCTCTCCTCAATCTCCTCCCCCGCCATGAACGGGTATTTACGCCAGTCATCAACAAGCCCTGCCCTGATCGGGTTCATCCCCGTGTATTCAACAATCTCGGCGTACTCGTCGGCCGACCGGATGATGCGATCAAAGTACTCGTCCTGCCAGAAAGGTCCGGACGTGTTTCGAAGTGCATTGATCTTGCTGGCCGTGAACCCTTTGACGCTTTGCATAAGCCACGGAATCGACACCCACTCGTCATCCGTTGCACGGAGCGGAGTGACGATCAAGTGAACATGGTCGGGCATCACAACGACAAGATGAACACGCACTCGGAGTTGATGCCAATGCATGCTGGCGGCGAGCACGATCGCACGCTCAGCCTCGGTCAGGGAGCCTGAGCGGACGCAGAAAGTCAGGAAGTAGGTGGAGCCACCATGTTCCCAGTGTGGGAGGAGGTCGGAGGTGCGCGTGTGCAGACTTGCTGGGGTGAGCCAGCGTTTGGCGAGGGGGGGAGGGGGGGAGACGGGGCCTGAAAGGCCCCGCCCCCGGGAGGGTGGAGGACCCGCCAGTGCCATCGCACAGACGAATCTCGCCCCCCGACGCTCGAGCGGCACGTCCCGCAGATCGCGCAGCAGGCGTTCGTTGTTCAGGCGGTCGCGTTCTGCGCGGGGGAGGTCGGTCTCGCGGCCGTCGGAGTGGTAGCGGGCGCTGATGACGCCGGGTGCGCCGCCGAGGGCATCGACTTCGAGGCCCGAGTCGTCGGCGAGGCAGAGGCGGGCGGTGCGCACGGCGTAGGCGAGAGCCTTCAGCGCGGCGTTCTCTTCGAAGGTGGAGCCGGGTTCGTCGGGTTCGGGGCCGGTGTCGCCGGCATCGGCGAGCGAGAGCAGTTCGATGCCGAGCGGGCCGAGGATGGCGCGCAGTTCCTCGAGCTTGTGCGGGTTGCCGGTGGCGACGACGATCGGTCCCATCGTCGGGAGGATAGTGCCGCGTCGTGGGCGGTCGCGGTAGGCTTGGCGCATGAGCAGGCGTGAACGGGCGGAGATCGCACGGGCCGCGGCGGACGCGATCGAGCGTGCGGGCGCGACGGGATTGAGCGGACGTTGCGCGCTCGTGGGCTTCGACGGGTTCGTGGACTCGATCATCCGCGTGGTCGATCGTCGGCGGAGCATGGAGGGGGAGGACTTCGAGCGGATCGGGACGATCGGGGAGTTCGCGGGCCGGTGCGCGGCGGCGGCCGGGCGCAGCACGAACCTGGAGTTGTGGGTCGATGAGGACCGTTTCGGCGGGAACGGCCCGCTGACGGCGGGGGCGCTGGGTCGGCTGGGCGTGCCGGTGTGCTTCGTCGGAGCGGTGGGGCGTGAGGACGACCCGACGCGGATCGCGCCGATCTATGAGCCGTTCGCATCTCGGTGCCGGGAGGTCGTGAGCGTCGCGGCGCCGGGGCATACGGATGCGCTCGAGTTCGACGACGGCAAGATCATGCTCGGCAAGACGCGGAACGTGCAGGCGGTGACGTGGGAGCGGATAGTCGGAACACTCGGCGTGGAGGGCCTGCGCCGGCGGGCGGAAGAGGCAGCGCTGATCGTGATGGTGAACTGGTCGTTGTGCGGCGGCGTGCCCGGCATCTGGGAGGGGCTGATCCGCGAGGTGCTCCCGGGACTCAGCGCGCGGCAGGGCGGGCGTCGCGTGCTGATCGACATCTCCGATCCGGCGAAGCGGAGCGACAGCGACCTGCGCGGCGCGCTGGCGGCGATGGCGAGCATGAACACGCTCGTGCCGGTTACGCTCGGGCTGAATCTCGCGGAGGGCGAGCGCATCGCGCGCGTGCTCGGCGTCACGGGCGCGGAGGACAGCGCGACCTATGGTGAGTCAGTCCTTCGGCTGGCGTCGAGCGTGCGCGAGCGGGCGGGGCTGGCGTGCGTCGTGGTGCATGTGCGCGAAGGAGCGGGCGGCGCGACGGATGGCGGCGCGAAGGCGTGGTTTGACGGGCCGTTCACGGCGCGACCGCGGCTCTCGACGGGCGCGGGCGATCACTTCAACGCCGGCTTCGGACTGGCGCAGGCGGTCGGGCTGGCGCTCGACGAGTGTCTCGCGGTCGGGTGCGCGGTGAGCGGGGCGTACGTGCGCGACGGGGAGTCGCCCACGGCCGAGCGGCTCGTCGGCTTCCTGCGAGCGTTGCCCGTGCCCGAGCTTGGATAGAGGGGTGGGGACCGCCCCGTGCGGGCCTAGAGTTCGCTCATGCCCCATCCGTTGCTCGATGCGCTCGGCGTCGCCGACCACCCGCGCGTGGTGGAGCCTGGCGCGGCGCTTGGCGCGGGGTTCATTGTGTCCACGAACCCGGCGACGGGCGATCCGATCGCGGGCGTTCGGCTGGACGACGGCGCGTCGTGCGAGCGCACGATCGTGGAGGCGGACGCTGCATTCAGGCGGTGGCGAGAGGTACCGGCGCCGGTGCGCGGCCGGGTGGTGCGTGCGATCGCTGATGAGTACCGGCGTTTGCGCGAGCCGCTGGGGCGGTTGGTGAGCCTCGAAGTCGGGAAGATCGCGTCCGAGGGCGTGGGAGAGGTGCAGGAGACGATCGACATCGCGGACTTCGCGGTGGGCCTGTCGCGGCAGTTGCACGGCTGCACCATGCCGAGCGAACGTCCGGGGCACCGGATGTACGAGCAATGGCTGCCGCTGGGCGCGATCGGCGTGATCACGGCGTTCAACTTCCCGAACGCGGTGTGGGGCTGGAACGCGATGCTGGCGGCGGTGTGCGGTGACACGGTGGTGTGGAAGCCGAGCCTGCTGGCGCCGCTGACGGCGATCGCGACGAACTCGATCGCGGAGCGGGTCGCGTCGTCGATGGGGCACGAGGGCGTGTTCCGGCTGACGATCGGGACGGATGAGGAGGTGGGCGAGCGATTGATCGCGGATCGCCGTTTGCCGCTGATCAGCGCGACCGGATCGTGCCGCATGGGCAGGCGTGTCGGGCAGGTGGTGGCGCAGCGGCTGGGTCGGTGCCTGCTGGAACTGGGCGGGAATAACGCGGTGATCGTGGAGCCGGACGCGGACCCTGGCTTGGCGATGAAGGCGGTGCTGTTCGGCGCGGTGGGCACGGCCGGGCAGCGGTGTACGACGACTCGCCGGCTGATCGTTCACGAGCGCATCGCCGATTCGTTCGTGGATTCGCTGGTCGAGGCGTACCGGAGGATTCGCATCGGCGACCCGCTGGACCCGGGGACGCTCGTGGGGCCGCTCATCAACGAGCGAGCGGTCGAGGGCTTCGAGGGCGCGATCCGTGCGGCCCGCGCGCAGGGTGGCGAAGTGCTGGTGGGCGGCAAGCGCGCGAGCGTGCCGGGTCTGAAGGGGCACTTCGTGGAGCCGACGATCGTGCGTGCGCCGGCGTCGGGCGAGCTGCCGATCGCGATGGAGGAGACGTTCGCGCCGATCCTGTACGTCTTCACGTACCGCGACCTGGAGCGGGCGATCGGGATGCAGAACGCCGTGCCGCAGGGGTTGAGTTCGGCGATCTTCACGTCTCGGATCGCGGCGGCGGAGAGGTTCCTCAGCCCGGCCGGGTCCGGGAGTGATTGCGGGCTGGCGTACGTGAATCTGGGGACGAGTGGGGCGGAGATTGGCGGGGCGTTCGGGGGTGAGAAAGATACGGGCGGAGGGCGTGAGTCCGGCTCGGACTCGTGGAAGGCGTACGCACGTCGGCAGACGTGCACGGTCAACTTCGGCGGGGCATTCCGGCTCGCCCAGGGCATCCAGTTCGGAGAAGAGCAGTGAGCGAACAACGGGTAGCGGACGCGTTGGCCGAGGCCGTCATCGCGGAGATCACGCCGGGCATGATCGTCGGCCTGGGAACGGGGCGCACGGCGTCGCGCGGTGTGGTTGCGCTGGCTGAGCGTGTGAAGGAGCATGGACTCGAGGTTCGCTGCGTGCCGACCAGCCACTCGACGGAGACGCTGGCGCGCTACCACGGGCTGCAGGTGATGGACTTCGCGATGGTGGAGAGCGTGGACCTGCTCTTCGACGGCGCTGACGAGGTGGACCCGCAGCTGCGGATGCTGAAGGGCGCGGGCGGGGCGATGACGCGCGAGCGCATCGTGGCGTGGGCGTCGAAACGGCGCATCTACATGGTGGACGAGCGCAAGATGGTCGATCGCCTCGGCACGCGCACGACGCTGGCGGTGGCGGTGCTCGCCTTCGGGCTGTCTGCGGTGCGGTCGGAGTTGCGGTCGCTGGGGCTGAACGGGGTGGTGCGGCGGACGATCAAGGGAGAGCTGTTCATCACCGACAACGGGAACCTGATCGTGGACGTGGCGCTGGGCGAGCACGACGTGGAGGAACTGGACGCCGCGCTGAACTCGATTCCCGGCGTGGTCGATCACGGGCTGTTCCTGACCGAGGCCGATGAAGTGTTCGTCGAGCGGGCGGACGGTTCGATTGACAGGCTGCGTCGCGAGGGGTGATCCCGCGGCCGCTTGACCGGGGGTCAAGGCGGGTTGGACCGCGAGTCAAGTCCCTTTCGGGCTTCTCTTTCCGAATGCTTGGTGGTCGCGGTGCCGCGTGCGGCGAGCGACAGCCCGGCTGAGCCGGAAGGAGACGACCGTGATCTGCCTCAAACCGAAGCCCGACCGCTCCTCGGAGCCTGCCCGCCGTTACGTCTACTGGATCGATCCGGCGGCGTTCGAGCGAGTGAAGTCTCGGCTGCGCGCGATGGGATACCGGCTGCGTGCCGCGCCGCTGACGCCGTGCCAGGCTTTGCGGAGCCGGGGCCGGCGGCTGGTGTACACCCCCCCCTCCAGGTGGAACGGGTTCTGCAATCGGCAGGGGTCGTGGTACCGCGAGTCGATGCGGGCCGGGCTCTTCATGCTCGTCGCGGACCATCGTCTGCCCGATGGGCTGGAGGCGTTCCTGGCGGTCGAGCTGGGGGCGTCGGACTTCGAGCCGGAGCGGATGCCGGGCGAAGACGAGCTGGTTGCACTCATTGAGTCCGGCGAGTACCGGGACGCGAAGCCGGGGGACTGGGAGCGCGTCAACCGGCTGGAGGCCGCGCTCATGCGGTGGCTGTTCCGAGTCACGCGGTTCTGGGGGCGTGGGGAGACGCTGCGCCGGCACTGGCTGGGCCACCGGGCGAACCACGCGAACTTCTTGTCGGGCCGGTTCACGGCCCGGATCGACGGCGAGGACGTGGCGCACAGCGTGACGGGGAACGCGGGCGTGTGCTCGTCGTGCGCCGAGTTCTTCGACCTGGTCTCGCCGGGCAGACGCAAAATGGTGCGGGCGTGCCCGGGGTCGGTGACGTTCGCGGGGATGAAGCGGGACGTGTTCTACGACGTTCGTCCGGTCCGGCTGAGCGTGAGCGCTCGGTCCGGGGGAGTCTCACAAGGAGTCGGATCATGAAGCGGTATCTGATCGTGGGCTATGCCCTGGCGTGCTGGGTGATGTTCCTTGGGGTGTTCGCGTACGCGTGCGCGTTCGTCGGCGGGTTCCTCGTGCCGACGACGCTGGACGGGCCGCGGTCGGACCCGCTGTGGCTCGCGCTGTGCGTGAACGTGGGGTTGATCGCGGTGTTCGGCGTGCAGCACAGCGTGATGGCGAGGCAGTGGTTCAAGCGGTGGTGGACGCGGTTCGTGCATCCGGCGGCGGAGCGGAGCACCTACGTGCTGATCTCCAACCTGCTGATGATCGTGCTTTTCTGGCAGTGGAGGCCGATGGGGGGCGTGGTGTGGCACGTTGAGCACGAGGCCGGGCGGATCGCGCTGTGGTCGCTCTTCGCGGCTGGGTGGCTGCTGGTGCCGGTGTCGTCATTCATGACGGACCACTTCGACCTGTTCGGTGTGAGGCAGGCATGGCTGCACTTCAAGGGCGTGCCTTACCGGCCGCTGCCGTTCAGGACGCGCGCGCTGTACAAGACGATGCGGCACCCGCTGTACACCGGGTGGTTCCTGGCGTTCTGGTCGACGCCGACGATGACGGTCTCGCACCTTCTCTTTGCCGTGCTTCTGACTGTCTACATCCTTGTCGCGGTGCGGTTCGAGGAGCGCGACCTGAAGGAGTTGTACGGCGAGGACTACGAGCGGTACACGCGGACGACGCCGCGCTTCGCGCCGAGGGTGATCCGGCGGGGGGCTACTGCCCCTGCGCGAGGCTGAAGCCGGGCCGGCCGTCGTACATCTTGAGAGGCTGGAAGTCGGTAACGGGGAACTTCTCGGCGATGCGGTTGAGGAGCGCGATGGCGGCGGCCTGGCCGTAGCGTCCGAGTTCGGCGGGGTTTCGCAGCTCAAAGCGTACACGGTAGTAGTCCACGACCTCGGTGAAGACGGAACCGGAGGGCCAGACCTGCGTGCCGCGGTTGGACATCATGGTGAGGGTGAAGGGGGTGTGCTCGCAGAGGCGCTGGAGGTGGGCGGCGAGTTCGGGCGGGCTGATGGTCGTCTCGACGTAGACGTCGCACCCGGCGTGGTGGCTGACGACCTGCGTGAAGGTCTGGATGAGGGTGTTCATGCGCGGCCGCTCAGGGCGCGTGAACGAGGGTGCGTCGCGTTCGGGCACGGGGACGGGTGGTGCGGAGCGGGGCGTGCTGCCGAGACGATCGACGATCGCGCGGGCGAAGGGCATGGTGCCGACCGGTTCGCGTGCGGGGTCGCCGAAGTCAGCGGTGCGCACGCCGTCCTCGAGTGTTGCGAGGAGGGCGTTCTCGATCGTGGCGGCGATGCGAGTGAGCCCGACGTGGCGGAGCATCATCAGCCCCGAGAGCAGGAGCGAGGTGGGGTTGGCGATGCCCTTGCCGGCGATATCGGGGGCGGAGCCGTGGACGGCCTCGAAGATGGAGACGTGCTGTCCGATGTTCGCGCTGGGTGCGAAGCCGAGTCCGCCGACGAGTCCCGCGGCGAGGTCGGAGACGATGTCGCCCTGGAGGTTGGGCAGGACGACGAGTTCGTACTTATGGGGACGGAGAACGAGGTTCATGCAGAGAGCGTCGATGATGGCGTCCTCGTGCAGGATGCCGGGGTAGTCGGCGGCGGCGGCGTGGAAGCGTTCGAGGAAGAGGCCGTCGGTCATCTTCATGATGTTGGCCTTGTGGCCGCAGGTGACTCGGGAGAGGCCGAGCCGTCGTGCGAGGTCGAAGGCGGCGCGGTGGACCTGGTCGCAGCCCGGAGCGGAGATGAGGCGCTTGCACTCGACGACGTCGTTGGTGAGGCGGTGCTCGATGCCGCCGTAGGTGTCCTCGACGTTCTCGCGGACGACGTAGAAGTTCACGGGCACGCCGGCGCGGGAGAAGACGGTCTCGACGCCGGGCAGGGCGCGGAAGTGTCGGATGTTGGCGTAGGCGCAGTACAGCTTGCGGAGTGTGACGTTGATGGACTTGCCACCCCCCCCCTTGGGCGTCTCCATCGGTCCCTTGAAGACGAGTCCGCAATCCTCGACGGCGGCGAGGGCATCGTCGGTGACGCCGCGGGAGTCGCCCTGCTCGAAGACGGCTCGGCCCATCCGGACGGGGACGAACTCGAGGTGGTTCGTCGCGCGGGCGGCCTCGAAGACGGCGAGGACGGCCTGCGTGATCTCGGGGCCGATGCCGTCGCCCGGGGCGAGGGCGACGCGGACGGGGGCGGACATGCGGGATTCCTCCGGCGTGACGGGGTTTCGGGGGGCAAGGATAGCGCACCCCGCCACGGGATCGGCTCGTTCGCGGACGCTGTTCAGTCGCGCGGGCCGGCGGCTCGGCGGAGGCGGTCGGCGACGGCCCGCCACGCGGGGGGCGGCTCGTCGCCATCCCACGGCCTCTCGACGACGATGAGATCCCCCGGGCCGTGCTCGTCGGCGTCGCGCAGCGCGGCGTAGAGGCCGCGCGCGTAGTCGGCCGGGTCGGCTGGCATTGCGATCAGGCGGACCGTCGGCGCGGCGGGCATGGGGCGCGCGGCGATGACGGTCATCGGCTGCTTGAGATCGATGCCGGCGAGTTCGTCCGGCGCGAGCACGACGCGCTTGCGGGGGGCGTAGTGCGTGCGCATCCTGCCGGGCGATGCGCGCGGGGAGGCGTCGTCCGCCGCCGAGGGGGGGGCTTCGACGACGGGTCTGCCCAGCACGCGGGCGATCTCCTCCGCGCTGACGAGGCCGGGGCGCAGCACGCGCGGCGGGTCTTCGGCGAGCGAGACGACGGTGGATTCGATGCCGACGCGGCAGGGGCCTCCGTCGAGTACAAAGACGTGCCCGGCATCGAAAGCGGCGCGGACGTGGCCGGCCGTGGTGGGGGAGACGAAGCCGGAGGGGTTCGCGCTCGGTCCGACGAGCGGGCCGTTGAAGACTTCGAGCAGGGCGAGCGTGAGGGGGTGATCGGGGCAGCGCACGGCGACGGTCGGCCCGCCCCCGGTGACGATGTCCGGGACGCGCTCGGCCTTGGGGAGCACGATGGTGAGGGGCCCGGGCCAGAAGGCATCGGCGAGCGTGTCGGCGTCGGCGGTCCAGCGGGCGACGACCTCGCGCGCCATCGCCGGGCCTGAGACGTGAACGATGAGCGGGTTGTCGGCGGGTCGGCCCTTGAGGCGGAAGACGTGGGCGACGGCGTCGGCGTTCAGGGCGTCCGCGCCGAGGCCGTAGACGGTCTCGGTGGGGAACGCGACGATGCCGCCCGCGCTCAGGCGGCGCACCGCCTCGGCGATCTGCTCGGGGCCGGCGTCCATGCGGGACTTTATTCCGGCTCGGCGCGGGCGCGGCCTCGCGTGCGGCCCGTGAGGGCCTCGTCGGCGTCGGGGACGACAAACTCGATGCGGTTTCGTTCGAGAATGGTCCCGACGGCGGCGTGGTACTGGCTGATGGAGGCGTTGAAACTGGTGAGTGCCTCCATCTCGGCGCGCTCGGCGGCGGCGAGCGATTCCTGCTGGTTGAGTTCGAGGGCGAGGCGCTCGGCGGTGAGGCCGGTGAGGAGCTCGTTCTCGACCTGCAGGGCGCGGAGCGACTCGGCGGAGGCGATGCGAGAGAGCCGGGTCTGGGCGATGAGCTGGTAGTTGAGCGTCACGGCGTCGAGGGCGTCCTTGACCTCGCGGACGATGCCCTGGACGGTGTTGCGGTAGGAGATGACGGCCTGCATGCGTTCGAGCCTGCGCTGGCGGAAGCCGGCTTCGGCGGCGCGGTTGCCGATGGGCTGCTCGAAGAAGAGGCCGACGATGTAGTCGATGAACTTGCCGTCGAAGACGCTGTCGTAGACGCTCAGGTCGTCGTCCATGCCGTGGAAGCGAATCTGGCCGCGCATGTCGAGTTGCGGCAGCCGCTGGTTGGCGGCGACGACCTGTCGGATGGAGGTGTCGTCGATGGAGATGACGGCCTGCTCGATCTCGGGGCGCTGGGCGAGGGCGGTGGAGAGCGCTCCGAGCAGGCTGAACTCCATCGGGGCGTCGATGGGCTGATCGACGGGCAAAACAAGCACCTCGGAACCGACGGTGAGGTCGGGGTCGTTCATCAAGATCTTCAGGCGGTTGCTGGCCTGGCGGAGCGTGACCTGGGCGGCGATGACGTCGGACTTTCGGCGTTCGACGCGGGCGATGGCCTCGGCGACGTTGGCGGGTCGGGCGTCGAGGCCCTCCTCCTGGCGGATGCGGAGCATGTCGCGGACCTGCTCGCCGCGCTGGAGAAGCCGCAGGAGGATGGCGAGATCGTGGTGGGCGCGGACGAGCTCCCAGTAGGCCCGCTCGGTGTCGTTGGTGAGTCGGATCAGGTCGCGGCGCAGTTGGGCGACGGAGTTTCGCTCGGCGTTGCGGCTGAGGCGGACCTGCGCGAGGGCGACGTCCGATCCGAAGTTGCGCAGCAGGGGCTGGTCGATCTGTGCGCTGACGGTGAGCGCGGTGGCGGGGTCGGGGGAGAAGTTCTGACCCGGGGTGGCGAAGTCGGTGTACATCAGCTCCTGCTGCACGGTCAGCCGTCCGCCGCTGGTCAGCTGGCGGCGCAGTCCCGTGGTCGATTCGACGATCTGGCGCTGGTCGAGGCCGGTGCCGATGGGGAAGCCCGAGGAGGACTGGGACGGCCGCATCTGGTCCTGGCTGGTCCACTGGAAGTTGGAGAAGAAGGTCCAGTCGAAGGCGGCCTCGGCGGCGACGATCTGGCTCTGGACGATCGCCGGGGCGATGCGCGCGAACTGCACTTCGAGGTTGTTCTCGACCGCGGAGCGCACCGCGCGTTCGAGGCTCACGGCGACGGTGCGCTGCGGCAGGCCCATCAGGTCGGGCGTGAGCGGTGTGGCGGCGACGTTGCGCGAGCCGGGTCCGGCCATCTGCTCCAGTTCCGCCATCAGGTGCGGAGGGATAGGCAGCGGCTGGGCGTCCGCGCTGCGCGTGGTCGCGCGGCGTGTGGGGTCGCGCTCGGCCTCGGTCATTTCGCGACGGACCGCCTCGACGACGGATCGGCGCAGGTCCGCTTCTGTTCGGGGAGCGATGGGCGAGGCGCACCCGCCCACCGCCGCGGCCAGCCCGCAGAAGAGCAGCATCCGCGGCACGGCCCGTGGCAGGGTGGCGTTCATTCGTGGGGACAACCTAGCCGCCGCTCGCCGTCCGGTCAAAGGGACTCGCGGGGACGCACGCGTTCCGCGGGCCGGGTAGACTCAACACCACATGCGCCGGATGCCCCGGTGGCGGCCGCACGCGGCCCGCTGCGGGCAGCCCAGGGACGGCCGGCGCGGATCACGGAGGGCGCACGCCATGTTCCGCCGATTCACGATCGTTCCGAGCCTGGTGTCGTTCGTCGTCGCCGCGCTGTGCGCGGCGGTCCCCTCGCACGCGCAGGTCCGGCCGGTCGAGCCGTACCACGCCGTCGTCACGGTGGACGGCGCGGCGATGCGCAGCGGCGACATGGCGGACTACTACAAGGTCGCGGAGCTCAAGCGCGGGCAGGTCGTCCGCGTGGACGCGGAGGGCAACGGCTGGGCGCGGGTGGCGTACCCCGCCGGCGTGACGGCGTTCGTGGACGCGCGAGAGGTCCAGGTCGAGGGCGAGACGGCCCGCCTCACGCGGCGCAGCGCGCTCAAGGCCCGCAGCATGGTCGCGGGATGGGGGGCGAGCTGGCAGCGCCTGATGCCCGAAGGCTCGGAGCTTGAACCGGGAGCGACGCTGAAGATCGTCCAGCCCGTGCGCAACCGCGAGAACGCGATCGTCGGCTACGAGGTCGAGCCGCCCGCGGGGGCGCGGGGGTACATCGCGTCGAACAACCTGCGCACGGCGACGGCGGAGGAGGTGCGGGCGCACCGGGCTTCGCCGGGCGAGCCGGCGGGGCAGACACCGCAGCCCCGGACACCGCCCGTGCAGGAACAGCCGACGCCCCCCGCGTTGGAGACGCCGGACGTCGTTCCGACGCCCGCGCCGGCGGACGAGGCGGCCCCATCGGCGCCCCCGGTCGTCGCCCCCGCGCCGGTCGAGCCGCCCGCGCCTCTGCCCGAGACCGAGCGTGCCGTCGGCACCTTCGACGCGCTCGAGGCGGCCTTCGAGTCGCTCCGGCAGCAGGACCCGGACCGTGCGGAGTTGAGCGAGCTGGCGGCGGAGATCCGCCGCGCGGCCGATGCGCTCGACGACTCGCCCTACTCGCAGGGGATTCGCCGTTCGCTCGATCAGCGGCTCGCGGTCGTGGAGCTGTGGATCAGGCTGCGCGAGACGCGGGCGATGCTGGCCGAGAAGCGCGCGGAGACGGAGACGCACTCGTCGCGCGTGGCGGAGCGGATCGCGGCGCTGGAGCGCACGCGCGGGTACGAGTTCGTCGGGCGCGTGGTGCCGAGTTCGCTGTACGACGGGCGGCGGCTGCCGCTGATGTACCGCATCGTGTCGGTCGGGGGCGTCAGCCCTCGCACGATCGGCTACGTTCTGCCCGACGACCGCTTCGACCTCGGCGCGAAGGTCGGGCGCGTGGTCGGCGTCGTCGGCGAGGCGCGGATGGACGAGGCGCTCGGCCTGCGGATCGTCGTGCCGCACCGGATCGACGTGCTCCGGCCCGAGGACGGCGTCGGCGCGGACGCCGCGGACTCGACGGTGCGCATGGATTGACGGCCGGCCGTCTACAGTCCTGTCATGCCGGAGACGGGGGTTGTGCGCGGCGTGCGGATGGGGTCGGGGCTGTCTGGCCACCTGGACCCGTTCACCGCCGCGAGGCAGGTCGCGGAGCAGGCGGGGGCCGATCTCGACGGCGCGCCGGGCGTCGATCTCTGCCTGCTCTTCGCCTCGGCCCATCATGCGCGTGTGCTGGGGGGGCTGGGGGAGATCGTGGCGAAGGCCCTCTCGCCCCGGCGGCTCGTGGGCGTGACCACGGAGTCGGTGATCGGCGGGCGGGTCGAGCTGGAGCGGCAGCCGGGCGTCTCGCTGCTGGCGGCGTCGCTGCCGGGCGTGCGGCTGCACGGGTTCGACGAGGCGCTGCTCGGCCCGGCCGACCCGTCGAACGCCGAGCAGGTGGCGGCGGTGGGGGAGGCGATCGGCGCGAGCGAGGACCTGCGCTGCACGCTGATCTTCGCCGACGCCTTCAGCGTGCCGGTGCTGAACACGCTGCCGGGGCTGTGCGCGGCGAGGCGGCGCGGGCGCGACGGCAGGCCGATCGGGTCGATCTTCGGCGGGGTGGTCTCGGGCGGGCGCGGCCCGGGCCAGAACGCGCTGCTGATCGACGGCGTGGTGAAGCGGTCGGGGGCGGTCGGCGTGAGCATCGCGGGGCCGGTGCGGGTGGACACGGTGGTGAGCCAGGGGTGCCGCCCCGTCGGGCCGAACCTGCTGGTGACGCGCTCGAAGCGCAACGTCATCTTTGAGCTGGGCGGCCGGCCCGCGGTGGAGGTGGTGCGAGAGGTCGTCGAGTCGCTCGACGAGCGCGGGCGCGAGCAGGTGCAGCGCGGGCTGTTCGTCGGGCGCGTCGTCAACGAGTACAAGGAGCGGTTCGGGCGCGGCGACTTCCTCATCCGCAACGTCGCGGGGGGGGACGAGGCGACCGGCGCGATCGCGCTGGGCGACGCGGTGCGCACCGGGCAGACGGTGCGGCTGCACGTGCGCGACGCGGCGACGGCCGACGAGGACCTCGCGCTGCTGCTCGACGCCCAGAAGCTGCACGAGCGTCCGGCGGGCGCGCTGCTGGTGACGTGCAACGGCCGCGGGTCGGGGCTGTTCGGGAGGCCCGGGCACGACGCGCAGGCCGTGGCCAGGGCCTTCGCGCCGGAGCGCGCGGGCGAGGAGCTGGCCAAGGGGGGCGCGCCGATCGAGCCGGCCCGGGGGTCGGTGCCGCTGGCGGGCATGTTCGCGGCCGGGGAGATCGGGCCGGTCGGCGATGAATCGTTCCTGCACGGGTTCTCGGCGTGCGTGGCCCTGTTCCGCGACGCCCCCGCCGAATCGCGCATGGCGTAAGCGCAGGTTCTGCGCTCCGAACCCCGCGCCGAGGCCCCGGCGGCTCGTGCCCGCGCGATCGCGGCTCGTGCCCGCGCGGCTCGGGCACAGGTCCGAGCGGCCGCGGCACGCGCCGGAGGGTGTCGGGCACGTGCCCGCGCGGCTCGGGCACGGGTCGGCACGCCTCGGGCAGCCGCCGGGAGCCGCGCGGACGGATGAACGGCGGGCATCGCGGCCTGAGCTGTCCGGATCGACGGGGTCAACCCCCGGGTCCGTCTACGCCCGCGCCGGCTCGACGATCCCCCGGCACTCGCCGAAGCCGATGCGGCGGAAGCCCTCCCGCTCGCAGAACGCCCGCATGACGACCTCGTCGCCGTCCTGCAGGAAGGTCCGCTTCTCGCCCGTCGGCAGTTCGACGGGGGTGCGCTGCGAGCCTGGGACGATCCTCGGCCCCCCCCGCTCCGGCCCCGCCCACGGGTCGCCGTCCCAAGTCAGTTCGAGGAGGCAGCCGCGGTTCTCGCGGGCCGGGCCGCTGATGGTGCCGCTGGCGAGGAGGTCGCCGGGGCGGAGGTTGCACCCGTTGACGGTGTGGTGGGCGACCATCTGGGCGATGGTCCAGTACATCTGACGGAACGAGCCGCGGCTGAGGCGCACGGGCGAGAGGCCGCGCCTGCGCATCTCGGCGGAGGCGAGCCGGACCTCGCAGGTGATGTCGATGCCGCCGCGGGCGCGGTCGGCCTCGTCGTCGAGGTAGGGGAGCGGGCGCGGGTCGCCCGGCGGCCGCTCGAAGGCGGGGACGCGGAAGGGCGCGAGCGCCTCCATCGTGACGATGTACGGGCTGACGGAGGTGGCGAAGCTCTTGGAGAGGAACGGGCCGAGGGGCTGGTACTCCCACCGCTGGATGTCGCGGGCGGACCAGTCGTTGACGATGCACGCGCCCA
Source organism: Synechococcales cyanobacterium CNB (assembly GCA_030263455.1). Taxonomy (NCBI): domain Bacteria; kingdom Bacillati; phylum Cyanobacteriota; class Cyanophyceae; order Synechococcales; species Synechococcales cyanobacterium CNB. The sequence continues at coordinate 107,338 of SZOZ01000006.1, read as the reverse complement.
GGACGTGCTCGGCGGCGCGGCCGACGGGGATCGGCTCGCCCAGCTCGTTGCCGCGCGCGACGATGAAGCCCAGTTCCATCTCGTAGTCGAGCATGCGGCAGGGGCCGAAGCCCGGCGCGCCGCCCTCCTCGGGGGGGGGCAGCTGGCCGACGGGGCGGCGGATCGGCGTGCCGCCGGGAACGACGCTCGACGCGCGGCCGTGGTAGCCGATGGGCACGTGCTTGTAGTTGGGCAGGAGCGGGTTGTCGGGGCGGAACATGCAGCCGACGTTGGTGGCGTGGTGGACCGAGGCGTAGAAGTCGGTGTAGTCGCCGATCGGATGGGGGAGGTGCAGCGTGACGTCGCGTGCGGGGAGCATCGCGGGTTCGAGCAGGCCGCGCGAGCCCGGATCGGTGAGCTGGCGGACGAGGCGGCGGCGCACGCCGGTCCAGGCCGTGCGCGGCCCGGCGAGCAGGCCGTGCAGGCCGCTCTCGATCGCACGATCCTCCGGGCCGTCGCGGGCGGCGGGGGCCGGCGGGAGGTCCCCGACGGAAGAGAGATTCAGGATGCGGTCGCCGATGCGCGTGCCCACGTGCCGCTCACGCCCGCCGGCGACGCTGAAGAGACAGATGGGCAGGTTCTGGACGGGGAAGTCCGTCGCGGGATCGTCCGCCGACTCGACCCAGCACCGAAGGTCGGGATCGTGGGTCTCGTTGATTTCACAGGTCATGTTCATGTCGCTTCATCCTCCTGCTCTCGCCCCCGCGCCCTCGCTGTGGAGGGATGCCGAGGGAGACGGATGACGGCTGTTGCGCTGCCTCATCGCAGCCACCCCAGCCTCCGCAGGTCCGCGACCGGCTCCTCGAACGAGCACGAGCCGACCGAGACGGCGAAGCTGTCTCGCGCGCGGGCGATCTCCTCCGCGCTCCACGCGCGGCCGCGCCACGAGGCGGCCGCGTCGGTGAAGGCGAACGCGCCCGGCTCGCGCTCGTCGAGCATCGCGGCGAGTTCCTCGGGGCCGGCGCCGCCCGAGCGCGCCGCGACGGCCGCGAGAAGGACGTTCACGAACCCGTGCATGACCGCGCGGGGGGGGGACAGCTCGTAGGTCAGCGGCTGCTCGGCCCGCACGGGGTGGTGGAGGCCCGCGGTCGCCTTGAAGGGGACGTCGCCCGCCGCGCAGGCGTGCAGGAACGCGGCCACCCGCTCGGGCGCGGGGATCGCGCCGGGCACGACGCCCCCGCACCGCACCTTCGCGCACGCCCCGCTGCCGGCGAGCGCGGCCACCATGCCGCGGCAGTCGCGGTCGATCGGAAGCTCGTAGAACGGCAGCAGGTCGTCGGGGAGGGCGTCGAGCGTCTCGTCGATGAACGACGCGCTGTCGGCCTTGAGCTCGACGGCGTCGGCGCGGGCGAGGCCGCGGTCCTCGCGCGAGTGCCGCTCGTTGAACCCGGCGATGCGGGCGAGGGCGTCCTCCAGGGGCACGTCGGCGACGACCGACACGCCCCACGGCTCCAGCACGTCCGCGTGCTCGCGGTAGCCGCTGGTCGCGTAGGTCCCGGGCATGAGGGCCGCGCCGTGCTCGCTCAGCTCGCCGAGCCGCGACGCCGCGCAGACGAACCGCCCGAGCATCCAGGCGTGCCCGCCCATGCGGTCGCGCGCGTACGACTCGACGGCGCGCTGCATCGCGTGCCCGGTCGGCGGGAACAGTCCGGCGTAGTCGAACAGTCCTGCGACGAGCGCCCGGAGAGATTCGGTCGGCATGGGGCAGGATAGGGGTGTCGTCACTTCGCGAGTTTGGCGACGAGCCGCCAGACCGTGTGCGGGGCCAGGTGGCGGCCCGTCTCGGCGTTGAATCGCGCGACGAGCGACTCGAACTCCGGCGTGTAGGGAAGCCGGTCGCGCTGGCCGAGCGTGCCGACGGCCTCGACGACGAGCGACGACAGCAGCGCCTCCTCGCGCTCGTCGATCCGGGGCGGGGAGGCAGCGGCACGTCCCAGGCGCGGCAGCCGTCCCGCCTTGCGGAGGTTGTGCAGGCGGTGAAAGACGCCGCGCTCGTCGAGGCCCGTCGTCTCCTTCACGGCGGCGAAGAGCGAGGCGAACTCGGGCGTGTACGGCAGGTCGTCGAGCGTCCTCCCTTCGCGCTCGTACGCGGTGATGAGCGCGGCGTCGCTCGCCTCCTGCCCGGCTTCGAAGAGCGCGGGTTGCCCGGCCGCGCCCGGGCGGGCGCTCTCGCCCGGCCCGCGCTGGCCCGACGCGAGCGAGGCGAGCCACGGCCCCATCGAATCGCCGGGGCGCCTGGTCGGATCGAGGAAGTCGACTAGACACCGATCAAAGAGCGCGTGCCGGCGGGCGTTGGCGATCCCGCCGTCGAAGTGCCCGTAGGGAACGACGAACCGCCAGCGCCGGCCCGGGTCCGCGCCGAGGGCGTTGAAGACTCCCGCGGCGGCCGGCGCGGGAACGGTGTCGTCTCGTTCGGCCAACATACCGAGGGCGTGGCAGCGGACACGGGCGGCGTGGACGGCCGCGTCGCAGAGGCGGAGCGTCTCCACGATGCGATCACGTCGGAGATGGTTCGCGGCGAGAACCGCCCAGACCTCCGCGCCCAGGCCGCGGGCGCAGCGTGAGCGTTCCTCGAGCCGCCAGGTCCAGTCGCCGAGGCTCGGCAGGGCCACGGCGACGCGGTCGATGCGCAGCACCGGGACGAGCGCGGAGGCGGCGATGATCGCCAGCCCGCCGCCGAACGACGTGCCGTGCAGATAGATCGGCGTCTCGGAGTCGGCGTGCTCGCGGAGGCGCCGCGCGAGCGCCCGGCAGGCGTTCGCGGCGTCGGCGACGGCCTGCGGCAGCACCCAGTGCATCGCGTCCTCGGGCGCGTGCACCTCCGTGTCAAGCCCCACGCCGATCCAGCCGAACGGAGCGACGGACGGCGAGCAGAGGTCGCCGGCGTCCACCTGCGAGCCTGGGTAGCCGCGCACGCGGACGATGAGCACGGCGACGCCTCGCGCCGCGACCGCCTGCCAGCGAACCGCGTCCTCGGCAAGGCGAGGGGGTCTGCCGTAGCCGTGGAGCGAGACGAGGCCGGCTCGCACCGGCACGCCCTCCGGCGGTTCGACGAGGGTGCAGCCGATTCGCACGCCGCGCACGCTCTCGAACCAGAGTTGGGCGGTCGGGTCGCCTGGGTCGCGCTCGCCGTGCGTCCACGGCTCGAGGGCAGGCTCGGACGCGAACGCCGCCTCGCGCCACCGCTTCCAGAAGACGGAGTGCGGCGGGGATGGCGCGGTGTCCGCGACGTGCGCGAGGGTGCGCACGACGCTCAGCCCGAAATCGTCGGGTTCGTTCATTCGCCCGGAAGGGTACGCGGGCGATCGTCGCCCGGGGCGTGCTCGCGGGCGAGGCTGCGCAGCGCGTCGGCGTTGAACTCGGCGGCCCAGATCTGGCTGCTCGGCCGCTGCTCGCTCTCGGCGAGCGGGCCGCGCTGCGCGACCCACAGCACGTGCCGGCCGTCCGCGCTGAACGCCGGCAGGCCGTCGAACCCGTCCGCGTGCGTGATGCGGACGCGCCACAGGTCCTTCAGCGGGGTGTCCGGGTCGAACTGGACGGCGAAGACCTCGTAGTTGTGGTGCCCGACCTCGCTGGTCGCGTAGACGATGAACTCCATCGAGGGGTGCCAGAAGGGCGCCCAGTTGACGTAGGCGTTGTCGCTCAGGGCGATCTCGCGCTTGAGGCCTGCGGGCGCGCCGTCCGCGTCGAAGTCGAGTTCGCCGACGAAGAGCTGCAGTTCGTTGTCGCCCCTGCGGTCGGAGCGGTAGCAGATCCACTCCCCGTCGGGGGAGAAGAACGGGCCGCCGTCGTATCCGTCCGCGACGACGATGGGCGTGTGCCGACCGGTGCGGGTGTCGTAGACGTAGATGTCGGCGTCCGGCTTTCCGAGGCGTGCGCTCTTTTCATCGTCCACGTTCGCGTAGAGAACGAAGCGGCCGTCGGCCGACCACGAGCACTCGGCGTCATATCCCGGGCGTTCGAAGAGGGGCGTCGGGGCGAGTTGCTTCGGCTCCCACGCGGGCTGCGGCTGGCCGGGGTGCATCGCGCGCCAGATTTCGGGCACGACGCGCGTGACGACCTCCATCTCCGACGGGAACTGCCAGACGTAGCGCCCCTCGCCGCGCTGGTAGCCGGGACCGCTGTGCTCGGCGGGCTGCACGAGCGTGGAACCGAACATGACCTCCCAGGGACGGAGCGGATGGAACCAGCCGCACGTGTTCGCCGAGCCGGGCGGGCTGACGAGGATGGGCTCGTCGAGCGCGACGGGGTTGCCCGTGTCGTCGTAGACAACCTTGGCGACATACATCGAGTAGTGCGCGTCCGGGCGAACGCCGGCCGGAGGCACGGGGATGGCCTGGAAGATGACCCATGACGCATCGGCGTTGAAATACTGCTCGCCGGCGCGGAGAAACCGATCGCGCGACGTCAACTGCACGTGCCGACGGAGGACCGGCGGTTCCAGCGCACGCCAGTCGAGCGGTTCGCCGCTCGGTGTACCGACGGGCTGTGCGTGCGCGGCCGTCGCCGCGAAGACACAGGAGCAAGAGAACACGGCGGCGGCGGAACGCATCATCGTGGGTTTCCAAGGGTGCATCGGCCGGCATCGTTGCTCGGCGGGCAAGGGTAGCCGCGTACCGTCCTCTCGTGCAGCCCGATCCCGGCATCCCGGTCGTGCACCGCGAGGACGGCTTCGTTGTCGTGGACAAGCCGACCCGGCTGCTCTCCGTTCCCGGGCGCGGGCCGGACAAGGCCGACTGCGTGGCGGCCCGCGTCGCCGCGCTCATCGCCGAGGCCACAGGCCCGATGGCCGTCCACCGGCTCGACTTCGAGACGAGCGGCCTGATGGTCGTCGCGCTGGATGCGCAGACCCACCGCACGCTCTCATGCCAGTTCGAGCATCGCAAGACGGAGAAGCGTTACGTCGCCCTGCTGGGGGGCGAGGTCGAGGGCGACGAGGGGCGGGTCGACCTGCCGATCATCGCGGACTGGCCCAACCGCCCCAGGCAGATGGTGGACGCCGAACGCGGCAAGCCATCGGTGACGTTCTGGCGCGTGATCGGACGAGAGGCGGGACGAACGCGCGTCGAGTTTCGTCCGCTCACCGGCCGCACGCACCAACTCCGCGTCCACGCCGCGACGCCGCGCGAGCGAGGCGGCATCGGCGCTCCGATCGTGGGCGACCCGCTGTACGGGACCGGCGCGCCGGCGGAGCGCATGATGCTGCACGCGGCGACGCTGGCCTTCCGGCGGCCGAAGACGGGGGAGTGGCTGACGTTCGGCAGCGAGCCGCCATTCTGAGCGTTCTCACGCGGAGGCGCGGCGCACGCTGAGCGTACGGCAGGGGTCGGGAAGGACGGGAAACCGCGATGCGGTCGTCCTCCCGGCACCGTCACTTTCGCTCTCTCCGCGTTCTCCGCGCTTCTGCGTGAGACCCGTCAGATGACGATCGGCGTGCGCGAGGCGACGGCAGCCGAGGACAAGCCGGCACGGACGAGCAGTTCCGCGAGAGCGTCGGCGTCATTGTCGCTGAACGCGCCGACGTCATGGCTGTCGGCGTCGAGGACGCCCCAGCACTCGCCGCTCGGGTCGAGCATGGGGACGACGACCTCGGAGCGGTCGCGCGGATCGCAGGCGACGTAGTTCCTGCCGAGTGAAGCGACATCGCGGACGACGAGGGCGCGTCGTTCCCGCCATGCGCGGCCGCACGCGCCGTGCAGGCCGATGGGCGAGCAGGCGGGCTTGTCTCGGCGCGGGCCGAGGACCAGTTCGTCGCGGTCACCCGGTTTCACGTAGAAACCGACCCATGAGTAGCCCTCGTTCGAGAAGGCATCCCAGAGGGCATCCGCGACCGCCTGCATGCGTACCTCGCGCGACGAGGCGGGCGCGATGACAGGTTGCACCCGCGAGTAGTCGCGTCGGCGTGTGGCCGCGGTGGCGGAGGTGTCGGGCACGGTCGGTTCAGAGCGTGGCGGAGGTGTAGGGCAGCAGGCCCATGTACCTGGCGCGCTTGATGGCCTGGGCGACGAGTTTCTGCTCGCGCGCGGTGGTGCCGAGGCGCTTGCGGCCGTAGATCTTGCCGTTGGGGCTCATCATCCGACGGAGGGTGTCGTAGTCCTTCCAATCGACGTACTCGACACCCTTGCCGGAGGTCTTGACGACGTTGGTCCTGGTCGGTGCCTGGAAACGAGAGAACCTGCTCATCGATCGCTCCGTCATGGTCTGTGCGGCCCGGAGGACAGCCCGGGCGACGGTCTTGGGAGGCAACGGTAGGTTCGCCGAAGACGGAGGTCTATGCCTGGCCGGCGGCAGGGCGGCGGGTGAGGGCGTCGAGGCTGAGGTAGCCCGCGCCCCAGATGGTGACGGCCGCGCTGCCGACCAGCAGCAGGATGTTCTGGGCGACGTTGCACCAGCCGATTTTGTCGGGGGGGCACAGGAGGCCGAAGTCGCCGAAGCAGCCACACTTGGGGTCCACGTCCGTGCGGAGGAGGGCGGAGACAATCGCCCCGATGAAAGCGAGGAGCATGACCGAGAGGATCAGGGCGGCGGAGCGGGACCAGAGGCCGAGCACGATCGCGGCAGCGCAGACCATCTCGGTCCAGGGAACGACGAAGGCCGCGGCGGGAACAAGTTGCTCTGGGACGATCTTGAACCCGTGGATGCTGAAGGCGAAGGCCTGGGGGTCGGCGATCTTGAGGGCGGCGGCGAAGGCGAAGACGGCCGCCAGCGCGAGCCGGACGAGCAACAGCACGACCTTCACGATTGGGGGGGGGCCGCTCACTCGTCCCACCTCAGGAGTTCGTCGGGTCCTTGAGCGGTCTCGTGCCCCGCGGCTGCCCAACCCGGGTAGCCGTCCACGTCGATGTGGACGGTGGTGATGCCGAGGTCTTCAAGGCGGATGGCGACGAGGTGGGAGGCGTCGCAGGAACCGCCCTCGCAGTAGACGACGATGCGGTCGCCCGGCCCCATGAAGTCGAGCAGGGCGGAGATGCCGGAGATTTTCGAGGGTGGCACGTTGAACGCGCCCGGGATGTGGCCGGCCTCGTACTCCTCGACGGGGCGGGCGTCGATGAAGAGGGCGAGGTTCTCGTCCCAGAGGCGGAAGGCGGCGTCGGTACCGATCTCGGTGGGGAGGGCGTCCAGCCAGGCGGCGAGCGCGGCGGCGTAGTCGGGCTTGGCTTCGCCGGTCGCGTCGGTCGGCTCCGGGGTGTCGGCGCCGGGATCGAGGCGTGGGCGATCAGGGGGGGGGATGAGGGGGCCTTCGGGGCGTCCTTCGCCGGCACGGACGCGGATGTTGGGGGTCGTCCACCAATGCGCGCCGGCGACCAGGACGGCGAAGCCGAAGAGCGTGAGCGCGCGCATGAGGACGACGGACACTCCGCCGCGGTGGGCGGTGGTCGTCCGGGAAGCGGCGCGGGTGTCCGGCTCGGCCATGTGGCGGTTGCCTACCAGTCAGTTGCGACGGACGGAGGCGAAGTAGGGGATGCTCATGGTCTGCTCGCGTTCGACGTCGGTGTGGACGATGAGCAGCCCTCTGACGCCGCGTCCGTTCTCGCCGATCTGTCCCGAGATGCGCAGGACGTAGGCCGGGGCCTTGCTCCCGCCGTTGGGGGACTGCGGGGCGAGGGTGATCTTGACAGCATCGGGGTCGGGGTTGCGGTCCTCGACGTCGAGGATTGTGAACGGGGTTCCGGTTCGGGAGCGGATGACGACCTCCTGCTCGAAGGTGTCGCCGATGCGGACCGCGCCGAAGGAGACGCGCTCGGGAAGGATTTCGAGGTCGCCGAGGTGCTGGGCGAGGAGTTCGACCTGGAGTTGCTCATTCTTCGGGTCGTTGGTGCGGATTCGGGCGTGGTAGTTGCGGATGAGGCCGATGGGCGCACCCGGGCGCATCTTGACGGTCAGCGTCGTGGTCGGGAGCGGCTCAGGCTCATCCTCGAACTTCACCTGTTCGGTCTTGCCGAGCGTGATCGTGAAGACGTCGGCGTTGTCGCTGACGGCTTCGAGTACCTTGAAGTCAGGGGTGCGTCCGGCGACGCGGATGACGAGTTCTGCGGGCGTGTCCTTGGCCACGGGGCCGAAGTGGGCCATCCTGGGTTCGATGATGACCGAGGGGCGCACCTTGGCGGCGACGACGAGTTGGATGGTGCGCCGTTCGGGGTCGTTGGTGGTGACGGTGACGGTCTGGTGCTGATCGCCCGCGCGGTTCTTGGGGTCGTAGACGACCTTGATGGTGCCGCGCTCGCCGGGCTTGAACTGGGTCTTGCTGAGAGCCGGGACGGTGCAGTTGCAGCTGCCCTTTGCGCTCTCGATGCGGAGCAGGCCCGGGCCTTCGTTGACGAAGACGAACTCGGTCTCGGACTTCTCGGTGTCCAGGATCAGCCCGAAGTCGTGTCGGTCGCGGTCGAAAACGATGCGGGGAGGCACACGCTCTTCGAGCGTCGGCGGGAGTCGGTTGGGAGCGTCGGCCTGGTCGAGGAGCTGGGCTGCGCTCATCCCGGCCGGCAGGGTCGTCGCGAGAGTAAAGAGAGCGATGACGGACAATCTCATGGCTCGCCTCCGCTGTTCCGGCCTGGGGCCATGGAGGCCCGACACAGCCGGCACCTGTCAAAACGCGAACTCGTCGCTACCTGATCCCCCGCGTACCGACTGATACGCTCGAAGCAGAGGGGAGGTGGCACGGAAAGTCTATCGCCCCGTTGGGGAGCGATCCTGATCTCACGCCGGTCGGCGATGGCATCTGCGGACGGGTTGTACGGGGCGGGGAAACCCCTGTGTCCGCTCAACGCGGTGGTGCGGCGGGGGGGGTTGCGGTGGGGGCGTGTCTGCGACGCGGGGAAGCTCCGTAGATCACGGACTTTGTCCACTCCCGATCGACGTCGGTTTGGATGGTGAGGTGCCCGCGGACGGCGCGGCCGTGTTCGGGCATGGTGATCTTGAGGGTCAGGGTGTATGCGCTCGGCGGTGTGCCGTCGGGGCCTGCGATGGGCGTGAGGGTGACGCGGCAAGCGTCGGGGTCGGCGGTGGTGTTCTTGACGTCGCGGATGGTGAAGGGCCTGCCGGAGCGTGAGCGGATCACGATCTCGCGTTCGACCGATTCGCCGATGACGATCGCGCCGAGCTGGATGCGTTCCGGCGTCACTTCGATATCGCCGACGACGGAGGCGACGGCGTCGACGCGGAGCGTTTCTCGGCGGGGGTCGTTGGTGCGGATGGTGATGAACTGGCGCAGGAGGCCGACCGGCGTGCCCTTGAGGAGGCGGACCTTCAACGCCGTGCTGGGGAGGGGTTCCGGCTCGCCCTCGAACTCGCGGAGTTCGGTGTCGCCGATTTCGACGCGGATGAGGTCCGGGTTGTCGGCAAGGGCTTCGAGCACCCTGAAATCGTCGGTGCGACCGGCGATCAGCAGCGTGGTTTCAGCGATATGGTCCTTCTCCACGCTTCCGAAGCCGGCGGCGCGGGGCGAGGCGAACACGAGCGGCCTGACGTTCGCCCGGATGTCGAGCCTGACGGTGGGTCGCTCGGGGTCGTTGGTCGAGAGCGTGACGAACTGGGCCTGAGCCCCGTCGCGTCCGCTCGGGTCGAACGACACGGAGATCGCGCCCGATTCGCCAGGATCGCACTCTGCTGTCTCGATGACGCCGCTCGTGCACTTGCAGCTCGGCGCGATGCCGGTGATGCGGAGGGTCGCCGATCCGTCGTTGACGAACGTGAACCGCGTTGTCACGGGCCGATCGTCGAGAATCGAGCCGAAGTCGTGCAGCGGACGGTCGACGATCATGCTCGGCGCATCGCGCCGTTCGGACGGAAGCGCAGGGTCGTGCGGGGTTGTCTCCTGCCCCGTGGCGTGGGTGCAGACGAGCGTGAACACGGAGCAGAACGCGAGGGCGAGGGGAATCCTTCGCATGGACGACCTCCTTGCGCTGCCGCGTGGCGCGGCAGCCCCCCGCGCGACGGCGGGCCGGCCAGGCAAGACAGACCCGCGATCGCACGGACTGTACGCGATGCATCGCCGCGAGGTCGGCCCCGTGGCAGGAGGCGCGGAAAACCCGGGGAATCGAGTCCTGTTTCCGCGTGTCGTAACGGCTCTGACGCTTCCGTCTCGATCGGGTCAGCAGCCGGCGATCCAGAGGTTGAGGAAAACGGCAACGTCGATCGAGTTCACGACGCCGTCTCCGTTGAAGTCGGCGGCCTGGTCGCCGGTGACCCAGGTGTTGAGGAATGCGACGAGGTCGATGGAATCTACGTTGTCGTCGCGGTTGAAGTCGGCGAGGCACTGGCACTCGTCGGGAATGCCGTCGCGGTTGAGGTCCTGGCTGCGCCCGGCGGCGATGTCGCAGGAGTCCGGGAGTCCGTTGGTGTTGCAGTCCTGTGCGCGTCCGTCGGCGATCTCGCAGTCGTCGGGGATGCCGTTGAGATTGCAGTCGGTTCCGGCGTCGGGCATGAAGTCGAAGCCGCTGGGTCGCCAGATGTCGGTGTCGTTGCCGACGATGAAGGCACGCATGAAGTAGCCGTTGCGCGGGTCGAAGTGGTAGACGCGGGCGCGTGTGACGTGGAGGCCGCCGGTGTCGCGGTGGACGTGGCTGGTCGAGGCGTAGACCCCGCCGTCCGGTCCGACACGAAGCCCCCACGGCTCCTCGAGGGTGAGGACGGTGGAGGTGCCGCCCTGGTTCCACTTGCCCTTCGGGGCGCCGGTGGCGCCGTCGTAGGCGAGGATGCGGTTGTTGCCGTAACTGGCGACAAGGAGGTCGCCGGTGATCGGGTTGTAGACGATGCCGCGAGGCTGGTTCAGGCCGCCGTTGTTCGAGGTGACGACGGTCCGGAGGAACTCGCCGGTGCTGGCGTCGTACTCGCGGACGCGGTTGTTGCCTGCGGCGACGACGAGCGTGCCCGACGGGGAGAGCGTCATACCCCAAGGCGAGACCAACCCTCCCGAACCGGGCGCGACCAGTTCGCCGAGGTGCTGCCCGGTGGCGAGGTCGAACTCGTGGACGCTGGCGGTGTCGAGCGAGGCGACGAGGAGCGTGCCCCGGGGGGTGACGACCATGCCTGTCGGCGTGGACAGGCCGCCTGCGCCGGAGGGGACGAAGTCGCCGACGAGCGCGCCTGAGCGGTCGAACTCAACGACGCGGTGGTCCGCGCCGCTGGAGACGAGCACGCGGCGATCGGGGGTGATGACGAGATCGTGCCCGGCGTTGACTGCTGGTGGCGAGACCGCCGCGACGACGCCCGTCACGGAGTGGCAGGAGCGGATTGCGGGCTGTGTGAGGCTTGTGACGAAACAGAAGTGGGCGGCGTCGAGAGCGAGGAGGTCGATGATGCCGTCGCCGTCGCAATCCTGGCAGGCGTCGAGGATGCCGTCGCGGTCGATGTCGAGGGGCATGTTCGCCTGGATGGCGGCGTAGTCGTAGACGCCGTCGGCGTCGCAGTCGGACTGGCAGGCGTCGGGGATCGTGTCGCCGTCGCTGTCGGTTTCGAGTCCGGTGTAGGTGTCCCAGGCGTCGGGGAGTCCGTTGGCGTTGCAGTCCGGCTCGCAGCGGTCGGGGATGAGATTGCCGTTGGCGTCCTCGGCGAGTCCGAGGGCGATCTCCTCGGGGTCGAGGATGCCGTTGCGGTTGCAGTCCTGGCAGTCGTCGGGTATGCCGTCGGCGTTGGCGTCCTGTGCGAGTCCGAGGGCGATCTCTTCGCTGTCGGGGATGCCGTTGAGGTTGCAGTCGAAGGTGAGGCAGTCACGGGTGGCGACGTGCTCGTGCATGGCACGTCGTGTGAGGCGGTGGAATCGCATGTCGATGTTGGCTTCGCCGCCGCTGACGGTCTGGGCGCAGTAGCTCATCATATCGCCGCGGCTGGGGATGGGCGTGTCGTTGGCGCAGTTGTCGACGCCGTAGTCGTGGGTGTGGAGGGTGCCGCAGTTGTGGCCGAGTTCGTGGGCGGGGACGACGACGTCGCGGTTGAAGACGTGGGGGCGGTCGGGATCGACGAAGAACCCGAGTGTGTAGCCCGCCCAGGAGTAGCCGTTGTTGGTGCAGAGCGCGCTGAGATAGGCGACACCGCCCGCGCTGAGGTACCGCCTCGCGCTGAGGTATTGAGCGGTGTCGCGGGGGATGTGCTGCATGTTGTTGTTCCAGTGGTTCCTGAACGCGCCGAGCGGGTTTTCGTTGCCCTGGTAGAGGTCGTTGCGGTTGTCCCACAGGCGGACGTAGGTCAGTTCGAAGCGCAGGTTCATCTCCCGAAGGTAGATGTCCGAGACGGCGCCATAGAGAGTGACGACGTACTCGGCGGCGGCATCGAGGTCGCCGAAGAGCAGGAAGTACTCGTAGTCGGTCTCGATCGCCAGTTCGATGATTCGATAGAGGTTGCTCGGCTGGTCGGGTGTGCTGCGCGTGTCCGGCATCGGCTCCTGGTTGTGGCGTACGACACGGCAGAACTCGACGCCGGGTGGGAGGAGCGTTCCTCCCGGGCGCACGGCGAAGACGCTGACCTCGCCCGGGCGAGTCGCGCCGCCGCCGGGCAGGCGCGAGGAAACGCCGAAGCGTTCGCCGGCGACTTCGAGGTAGCCGTTCGCGGCGTTCGCACCCAGCGCGATGAAGGCATGCGACCCGGGCTGGCCGACGACGGTCCCGCGGAGGAGAGTGACGGAGGATGGGTCGAAGTTCAGTGGAGAGTCAGCCTCGCCGGCGCGCCCGACGGCGAAGCGCGTCCACGGGGTTGTCACGGAAAGTCGTGTGAGCAGCAGGTCGGCCCGGCGCCCGCTCGCTCCGAGCGGGAAGTCCCGGACGACGATCGGTCCTCCGGCGCGCCCGTCGAGCGCGGCGTCGTCGAAGGTGTAAGTCGCCACCGGCGCGCTGCCGGAGAGCGTCTGTCCCCGCGACTGGCTCGGGGACATCCACGCGAAGATCAGGAACGCCGCCGTGCAGCCGGCCAACCACGCCGGTCCTCGGTATGCCATCGCGTGCTCCTTGCCGCCCGCAACCGCGGCGGCCGCCCCCGAAACCGCCAGACTACAAGCGGGAGAGGCCCACGATCAATGGGCGTCGCGGGGTTTGGGGTACTGATTGAGGCCGAGAATCGTGGGGTTCAGGCAGGAACCGGGGGAACCGCCCGCTCGTTCGCCGCGCCGAAGGCGAGCCAGTGGTCGATGGCGCGGTGAACGTCGCCCGGATTGGCGGCCAGGCGCACGCCGTCCTTCAACCCGCGGCAGTGGGAGCCGTTGATGGTCTTGCCGAGCCAGGCGATCTTCTGTCTGATTTTGTGCATGGCGTAGTGGTCGCCGCGGAACTCGCGCATGCGCTCGAAGTAGCGGCGCACGATCTCGACCTTCTCCGCTTCCGTCGGCTCCTCCGATCCTTCATCCTCGGGTGGGGCGGGCGTTCCGTCCGCCTCTTCCCGCGCGATCCTGCACTGCTCCTGCCACGCCAGCCTGAAGACCCAGGGCATGGCGAATGCACCGCGGCCGATCATCACGCCGGCGCACCCGGTTTCGCGCAGCATGGACACGGCATCATCGGGCGTTCGCACGTCGCCGTTGCCGATGACCGGGACGCCACCACCCGGCTCGCCGGTGTAGCGGCCTGTCGCCTCGGCGACAGCCTCGACAACGCGGCGGATGCCCTCGCGCCGGCACTCGCCCTTGAACATCTGCTCCGTGGTCCTGCCGTGCACGGTAACCATGGCAACGCCGACACGGGAGAGGCGCACGGCGAGCGAGCACGCGACGCCGCGCTCGTAGTCGGCTTGGGTCCAGCCGAGGCGCATCTTGGCGGTGAGCGGGATGCTTTCGGGCAGCGCGGCCCGCACGGCCTCTGCGATGCGGACCGCTCGGTCGAGGTCGCACATCAGTTTCGAGCCACCGTCCTTCTTGCAGACCTTGTCCACAGGGCAGCCCATGTTCAGGTCCACGACGGTCGCGCCGTGGTCGGCGCACCACCGCGCGCCGTCGGCGAGCAGGGCCGGGTCCGAGCCGTAGAGTTGCATGCCGACCGGGCGGTCGAACTCGTTGGTGCGTGCGAGGTCAAGCGAGGCTTCCGAGCCGCAGAGGAGGCCGCGCGGGCTGAGGAGATCGGTGCAGGCCAGCCCGACGCCGCCGAGTTCGCGGCAGGTCATGCGCCAGGCGAGGTCGCACCAGCCGGCGATCGGCGCGAGGAGGAGGTTGGTCCGCAGCCGAACCGGGCCGATCTGGAGCGGCTTGGCGAGCACGCGGAACTGTAGGGGGAGGCATCGGGCACCGGGCATCAGAAAGGTGACGCCTGCCCTTGACCACTCCACCGCTTCATCACGACTCACTCCGTCACTTCCTCCTAGACTGCCCGCGTGTATCAGGCGTTGCTGACCCGGAAGTACCTGACGACGAAGGTCATGCCGCTGCTGGCGTCGCTGGGCGTCGCATTGTGCACGGCGATGGTGCTGATCACGTGGTCGGTGATGGGGGGGTTCCTGCGGATGCTCACGGAGTCGGGGCGTTCGCTGATCGGGGACGTGCGGATCGTCTGGCCGAACACCGGGTTCCCGCACTACGACGACCTGATCGCGCGGCTGGAGGCGGACCCGGAGGTCGAAGCCGCGACGCCTCTGATCGAGACGTTCGGGATCATCACGCTCCCGGACGGTCGGACGGAGGGCGTAGCGGTGCGCGGCGTGGATGGGCCGGGGTTCGCGCGGGTCACGTCATTCGCCGAGACGTTGTGGTGGAAGCCGATGGCCGAGCCGCTTCGGAAGGATCGCAGGGGTGAGGATCCGCGGCTGGATGGGCGCGAGATGTGGCGTCGGCTGTACGAGAACGGGCTGGCGTTGACGCGGCCCGACCCGGAGACGGGCGAGCCGAAGCCGGCGCTGGTGCTCGGGATCGAGGTGACGGACTTCAACCGGCGTACGCGGAGCGGGTTCTACATCCCGATGGTGATCCCGCAGCAGACGGCGGAGGGCGGGTTGACGCACGCCGACGTGTTCATGCCGTTGCAGGGGGAACTGACGCTGCGGGTGGTGCCCCTGGACAGCAAGGGCAGGCCGCGCGACGTGCAGACGCGGGTGCTGCCGGTGGCCAACGAGTTCGAGAGCGGCCTGTACGACATCGACCGGCAGACGGTGCTGGTGCGTTTCGACGCGTTGCAGTCGATGCTGCAGATGAACGAGGGGCTGAGGCTGTCCGACAAGGGTCCGGACGACGTGTTCGCGGAGGCTGAGGGCGAGGGGGAGGGCGGCTACGAGATCGATCCGGCGCGCACGACGGCTGTGCTGGTCCGGGGACGGACTGCCGACCGTGATCTTGCCGGATTCAAGGCCCGGGTTGAGCGCATCTACGCGGAGTTCGCGGCGGTGCACGCCGGGGAGGTGCCAGCGCCGTCCGTGATCGTCATCCAGACGTGGGAGGACGCGAACCGGACGATGATCGCGGCGGTGAAGAAGGAGACCGCGCTGGTTCTGTTCATCTTCTCGTTCATCTCGATGACGGCGGTGTTCCTGGTGCTTGCGATCTTCTGGGCGATGATCAGTGAGAAGACGCGCGACATCGGCGTACTGCGCGCGCTCGGCGCCGGTTCGTGGGGGATCGCGTGGGTGTGGCTGCGGTACGGCGCGGCGATCGGGCTGGTGGGGTCGGTGGCGGGCGGGCTGCTGGCGTGGGCGATCGTGACGAACATCAACGACATCCACGACTGGATGGGCACGAGCCTCGGGCTGTACGTCTGGGATCCGGCGGTGTACGTGTTCAAGGAGATTCCGCGGCGGATCGAGCCTGACAAGGCGGCGTTCGTGCTGGCCGGGGGCGTGCTCTCGTGCCTGCTTGGCGCGCTGATCCCGGCGTTGCGTGCGGCGTTCATGCATCCCATCCGCGCTCTGCGCTTCGAGTGAGCACCGTGACGCAGCACGCCGCCATTCCGATGATTCCCGAGCCGCACGCGGCGTCGAGGGGCTCGCTGCTTGCCGTGCGTGACCTCCACAAGACCTACCGCCTCGGTCGCGTGGACGTGCCGGTGCTGCGGGGCGCGACGCTCGAGGTGCGAGAGGGCGAGTGGGTGGCGGTGCTTGGGGCGTCCGGCTCGGGGAAGAGCACGCTGCTGCACCTGATCGGGGGCTTGGACCGCCCGGACCGGGGCGTTGGCGGTGAGCATCCGATCCGGTTCGACGGCAGGCCGCTCTCGGAGATGTCGATCCGCGAACTGGACCGCTACCGGGCGGAATCGGTGGGTTTCGTGTTCCAGTTCTACCACCTTCTGCCGGAGTTGAACGTGCTGGAGAACGTGCTGCTGGGGGCGATGGTGCTGCACGGCCGCTTCGGCTATTCCCGCCGGCGTGCGGCGCTCCGTGCCCGGGCGACGGACCTGCTGACTTCGTTCGGCCTTTCGCACCGGCTCGCGCACAGGCCGGCTGAAATTTCGGGGGGCGAGCGCCAGCGTGTGGCGATCGCCCGTGCCCTGATCAACGAGCCGCGGCTGCTCCTGGCGGACGAGCCGACGGGCAATCTCGACCGTGAGACGGGGAGGCGGATCCTCGATGCCATTGCGGGCGTTCGGGGCGGGCCGGCCCGGACGATCGTGATGGTGACCCACGACCCCGAGGTTGCCGCTCGGGCGGATCGGATCGTTCATCTTGAGGACGGCCGCGTGGTGGCGGGGTCGATCTGAGGGGGCCGGCGCGCCCCGGGGGGGTAAAGCGGTTACTATCCCCGGATCGGCCCCACGTGAAGCCATGCCGACCAGCGAAGTCACCCCAGGACCGGCCCTTCCGTCTACCTCGCTTACCCTCGTCGGGGCGAGCGGGCAGCCGGTGTGCGCGAAGGTGACGGAGGTCGGCGAGGGGCCGACGGTCGTCTTTCTGCACGGCTTGGTGGGGCTGAACGACCACTGGGAGGACGTGGTCAACCGCGTTCACCCGCGGGTCCGCTGCGTGATGCTCGAACTGCCCCTCCTCGACCTGACGGACGAGGACTGCTCGGTGGACGGCGTGGAGGAGTTGACCTCCCGTTTCCTCGACCAGCACCTCGACGGTCCGGCGGTGCTGGTGGGCAACTCGTTCGGGGGGCACGTCGCGTTGCGAGTCGCGCTGCGGCGGCCGGAACTGGTCCGGGGGCTGGTGCTGGCGGGGTCGAGCGGGCTGATCGAGCGGTCGATGGTGCGCGAGGTGCAGATCCGGCCGAGCCGGGAGTGGCTCGCCCGGAAGATCGGGGAACTGTTCTACGACCCGATGCACGTGCGTGAGGCGGACCTCGACCGTGCGTACCGCGAGCTGACTCACCGTGAGAAGGCGCGTGCGATGGTGCGGCTGTCGCGGACGGCGCGCCGGAACCACCTCGGCGAGCAGATCGGGCGCATCACCGCGCCGACGCTGCTCATCTGGGGGCGTAACGACATCGTGACACCGCCCGAGGCCGCGGAGGAGTTCATGCGGTTGCTGCCGGATGCGAGGCTGGTCTGGTTCGACCGGTGCGGGCACGTGCCGATGGTCGAGCGGCCGGACGAGTTCGCCGCGGCGATGATCCGGTTCGCGGAGGAACTCGACGAACGTTCCGCGGGTGCGAACGGCCGTGGCAGTCGCTGACCGGGCCAGCGCGGCACACTCGCCCGCGAACGGGCGCTGGACCTCGATCGTGGGGCACGCGCTGCGGGCACGTGTTGCGCGCCGGTCGGCGAGGCTCTCGGACACGCGCTGGTGGGCGGAGCACACGGCGCGGGTGCAGCGGGCGCAGTTGCGGTGGCTGCTGCGGCGAGCGGCGCGGTGCGAGTTCGGGCGTTCGCACGGCTTTGCGCGCCTGGCGTCGCTGCCTGATGACGAGATGCTGGCGGGATACCGTGCCTCGGCGCCGGTCGCGGACTGGTACGCCTTCCGCGAGCGGATCGCGCGGATGCGTGAGGGGGGCGAGCGGGACGTGCTCTGGCCGGGGCTGGTGCGGGACTTCGCGCAGACCAGCGGCACGACCGCGGGCGACAAGTTCATCCCCGTCTCCCGGGAGATGATGCGGTCGAACTACCGGGCGAGCCTGGACATTTTCGCGCACGCGGTTCGGTTCGGGGTCTCGCTCCCGGGCTTGATGGGAGGGCGGAGCCTCTTCATCGGCGGGTCCACGAGCGTCGAGACGAACGAGCACGGCGTGCGCACGGGCGACCTGTCGGGGCTGGTGACGGGGTTGATCCGCTGGCCGCTGAGCGAGGTGTATCTGCCCGGGCGTGAGATCGCGCTGATGAGCGACTGGCCGGCGAAGATCGACGCGATGGCGCGGCTGTGCGTCGATCACGACGTGCGGTTCATCAGCGGGATGCCGTCGTGGGCGATCGTGCTGTTCGATCGGATGTTGCAGGTCGCGCGCGAGCGGGGGCGTGCCGCGTCGTGCATCCGCGACCTGTGGCCGAACCTGCGGGTGTTCGTGCATGGTGGCGTGAAGTATGCGCCGTTCGATCCTCGCGTGCGTCGGTTCTGGTCGGGGAACGAGAACGAGGACATCCCGCACCGGATCGAGTTGTACCCGGCGAGCGAGGCGTTCGTGGCGATCCAGGACGAGCCGAACCGTGAGGGGGTGTCGCAGCCTTCGTTGCGGCTGTGCGCGGACCACGGGAACTTTTTTGAGTTTGTGCCGTTGGAAGAGATCGACTCGGCCTCGCCGCGCGCGTTCGCGTGCGATGAGGTCGAGCCGGGGGTGAGGTACGTCGTCGTGCTCTCGACGTGCGCGGGATTGTGGAGGTACGTGCTGGGAGACGTTGTGGAGTTTGATTCGATACCGAGGGCGAGACTGGGCCTTCAAGGCCCCGCCCCGGGGACAGGAGGCCGCGACTTTGTTGGCCCTTGTCGCCTTCGCATTGTCGGCCGGCATCGGCACTTCATCAACGCCTTCGGCGAGAACATCATCGTCGAGCACGTCGAGAACGCGGTGGCGGCTGCGGCCCGCGAGGCGGGCGTGACGGTCGGGGAGTTCACCGCTGCGCCGGTGTACCCTGGAGAGGGTCGGCGGCCCGGGCTGGAGCTGGCGGTGGAGATCGCGGGCACGGTGCCGGCGGCGTTCGTCGAGGCGTTCGACCGCGCGCTCAAGTCGCAGAACGTGGACTACACGACGAAGCGAACGGCCGACCTCGGCATGGCGCCTCCGGTCGTTACGCCTCTGCCGCCGGGGGCGATCCACCGCTGGCTCGAATCGCGCGGGAAGCTGGGCGGGCAGCACAAGTGCCCTCGATGCGCGAACTCGCGTGAGATCATCGAGAGCGTGGTCGCGGTCGCGCGTGGGTGGTGATCGCCTTCAGGCGCGCACGAACGGGTTGGTCTGTTTCTCGCGACCGATCGTGGTCGCGGGGCCGTGGCCGGGCAGGACGCGGGTGTCGTCGGGGAGCGCATAGAGCGTGTGGCGGATGGAGCGCACGAGTGCATCCGGGTCCGAGGTCGGGAAGTCGCTGCGTCCGACTGAACCGGCGAAGAGGGTGTCGCCGACGATCGCGGTCTTCGAGGCGTCGTGGACAAGCGTGATGCCGCCCGGCGAGTGGCCGGGCGTGTGGAGGACGCGCCAGGTGGTGCCCGCGAGCGTGATTTCCTCGCCGCCTTCGAGCATCCGGTCGGGGCCGGGGGCGGTGACGGGCATTCCGATCGCGGCGGAGAGGTTCAGTTCGGGATCGTTGAGCCACTTCGCTTCGGCGGCGTGAACCCAGACCGGAGTCCGGGGGAATGCCCGGATGACGGCGTTGATACCGCCGATGTGGTCGAGGTGGGCATGGGTCAGGACGATCGCGGCGGGTCGGAAACCACCCCTGCGGACGGTGTCGATCAGGCGACCTGGGTCGAAGCCGGCATCGACGATCCAGCACTCGTCGGACCCCGGCACGGAGACCACGTAGCAGTTGGTTTCCCACGGCCCGAGGGTGACGATCTCGACGTTCGGGGCTGGCTCGGGCCGCATCCATCGATCATAGTTAGACTTGGGGAGCAGCCAGCCCGATCAAAGGGCAAGGAGCCGACCATGCCCCTGATCCGGAACATCGACGCGACCCCGCTGACCCCCGTGGAGATGCCGGGCGTGCAGGGGGCACGAATGGCGGTGATGGTGGGGCGTGCGGACGGCGCGCCGAACTTCGCGTTGCGGCAGTTCCGTGTCGAGGCCGGCGGTCACACGCCTCGGCACTCGCACGACTACGAGCACGAGGTGTTCATCGTGTCGGGTTCGGGGACCGTATTGCTGGAGGGCAAGGAGCGACCGATCCGGGCCGGCGACGTGATCTATGTGCCTGCGAACGAGGAGCATCAGTTTCAGGCTGCGGGTCCGGACGGCCTGCGGTTTCTGTGCCTGGTGCCGATGAGCCGGGACTGCGGCGATCCGACGCCTGGGAGTTGAGGCGGCTTCAATCGAGCCACGGAGTCATCAGGGATGAGCGACAAGGGTTCACGATCGGCATGGCGGGAGACGACGGTGAGGCTGGCGTGGAGTTACGGTGCGGCCGCGGTGGTCGCGCTCGGTCTGTGCCTGTGGGGCGTCTGGCACCGCGACACGACACTGACGGCGATGGGTGTGCTCGGGCTCGTGCTGGTGCTGGCGGTCGCGCCGGTGACGTTCGCGGCGGTACGGAACGGGGGCGGAGGGGGGGGTGACTTCGGGCGGGCGGCGTCGGAGTTCAGGGCGGCGGTCGAGCGGCTGGCGGAGCTGCAGGCGCTCT
Organism: Synechococcales cyanobacterium CNB; assembly: GCA_030263455.1. Lineage (NCBI taxonomy): Bacteria > Bacillati > Cyanobacteriota > Cyanophyceae > Synechococcales > Synechococcales cyanobacterium CNB. The sequence continues at coordinate 86,699 of SZOZ01000006.1, read as the reverse complement.
CGGACGACGCTCGTCGCGTGCTGAACCGCGGGCGTGAGAGGGAGTTGCTGCGACGGGCGATCGAGGAGGACATCGCGGCAGGTGAATGGGAGGCCGCGCTGGTGCTGGTGCGCGAGTTGGCGGATCGCTTCGGCTACCGGACGGATGCGGAGGAGTTCCGAGCGCGGGTCGAGGCGGGTCGGCGCGACGCGTACGAGCGGCAGATTTCGGCGGCGATCGCGCAGTTGGACGGGCTGATCATCCAGCGTCGATGGGACGACGCGCGTGCCGAGGCGGGGAGGCTCACCCGGCTGTACCCGGATTCGCACCGGGTGCAGGGGCTTCGCAAGCGTGTGGACGACGCGCACGAGCGGTACAAGGAGGACCTGGAACGCCGGTTCCTGCTGGCGGCGCAGGAGAGCCGGATCGAGGACGCGATGGCGATGCTCAAGGAACTGGACGGCTACCTGTCGGAGCGCGAGGCGGAGCCGTTCCGGGAGGTGGCGCGCGGCGTGATCGGCAAAGCGCGGGAGAACCTCGGCGTGGAGTTCAAGCTGGCTGTCCGGGATCGTCGGTGGGGGCACGCCGCACGAGTGGGTGAGCGGATCATCAACGAGTTTCCGAACACGCGGATGGCGGAGGAAGTGCGTGGGATGATCGACGGTCTGCGGGCGAGGGCGGCGTCGATCGGGTGACGGCGCGTGTGGGGCATGGGTTACTCGTCCATGCCGACGTAGCGCAGCCGGTAGATCGCGCCCTCGCGTCCGCTGGTCGAGAAGAAGAGGGAGCCGTCGGGGGCTTGCTCGACGTCCGCGGGTCGGGCGAGCACCTGCCGGGCGTCGCGGCTGAGGGTGGAGACGACCTTGACCATGCCGACGGGCCTGCCCGCGCCGAGCGGGTCATCGTCGAAGATCACGCGGGCGACGCAGTAGCCGACGGGAACGGAGCTGTTCCATGAGCCGTGGCAGGCGATGAAGATGTCGCCGTTGTGATCGGGGGGGAACGCGCCGCGGTTGCGTGCGGGATCGACGAATGTGAAGCCGTTGGTGGCCCAGTGCGCGCCGACGCACCACTCGGGGGGGGTTGTGCGAGCGGCGAGGTCGTGGATGTCGGAGCGGTCGAGGTACTCGTAGCGTGGGACGCGGAGACCGGTGACGAAGGGGTGCCCGTAGAAGCCGCCCCTGACGTAGAGGTTGAGTTCGTCGGGCGGGTTGAGATCGGTGATGGGCTGGTGGCCCTGCCTGTCGCCGATGGGTTGTCCGAACCAGTCGGAGCCGTGGTCGAACCCCCAGAGGCGTTCGGCGGCGGGGTCGTCGCCTGGTCGGATGCGGAGTTTCTCGGTGTTGCGGAGGCCCTCGGCGAAGAGGGTCTTTCCGGTGCCGTCGAGGTTGTAGCGCCAGAGTTTCTGGCGGTCGGTGTCGCGTTCGTCGGTGATGTTGCCGGAGTCGCCGATGGATGTGTAGATGTGATCGCCGGTGACGAGCAGGGATCGCCACCAGTGCCCCCCCCTTGTGGGCAGGTCGCGTTCGGAGAGGACGTCCACGACTTCGTCCGCGACGCCGTCGCCGTTGGTGTCGCGTCCCTTGTGGATGGAGGACTCGGTGCTGAACCACATCCATCCGTCGGCGAAGCAGAGTCCGTGGACGGAGCGCTTGCCCTGCACGAAAGTGCCGAGCGGCTCGTAGCGTCCGTCGCCGTCGGGGTCGTGGAAGGTGCGTATGACGCCCGGCCCTGGGAGGGAGACGTAGAGCGTGCCCCGATCGTCGAAGGCGAGGAACCTCGCCCCGGGGAGCGAGGGGACGGCGACCTCGACGAGATACCCCTCGCGCACGCCGAACTCGGGGACTCCCGGCCCCGTTCCCTGCCCGGAGGTGGGCCAGGCAAAGGCGGTCAAGAGCACGGCGAGGGTTCTGCGGGTCATGCGGGCCTCCTTGAGCCAGTGAACAGAGGACAAAGGACAGTGGACATTGGGAGTGTGACGGTAGCCGTGGGGCGTCGGCAGGCCCAGAATCCACCATGTCCGTTCGGCGTGGCTTCACTCTTGTCGAGCTGCTGGTGGTGATCGCGGTCGTTGCGTTGCTCATCGGTCTGCTGCTGCCCGCGCTGGCCGGGGCGCGCGAGGCGGGTCGGGGTGCGGCGTGCCTGTCGAACCTTCGTCAGATGTTCCTCGCATGCCGTATCTATGCCGATGAGTACGACGGGTACGGGCCTGCGATCGGGCAGCCGTGGGGCAAGCCGCCGAACTGGGCGCTGGTGGTGCAGACGTACGCGGGGATGGCCGGGGAGACGGGTGGCGAGTTGTATCGGTCGAAATCCGTGCTCGTGTGCCCGACGATCGACCGTGCGTTTGGAGTCGTGATGACGCGGACGTACGCGATGAACGGCACAGGCCACGCCGGCGCGGACATGGGCGACGCGACGGACTACGACCTGCCGGACGGGCGGGCGCACGTGCGGTTCGATTTCGTGGCGTTCCCGGATCGTCCGGCGATGCTGCTGGACTCGGACCTGGGATACAACATCACGGACGCCCCCCCCTCGGACCGGACGGCGAGCGTGATCGATTTCCGCCAGAGCGAGCACGTCGAGTACCGGGTCGGGTGGTTCCATGCATCGGGACGGGTCGTGCAGGCGGTGCGTTTCGACGGCTCGTCGAAGGGATACAGGGAGTTGCCGGCGGAGTGGGCGGAGCGGCTGCCCTGATCGGCTGCGGACCCCTTCGTCGATCGTGTTCCTATGATGCTCATGTCATGAACGCGCTGGTCGGCATCATCATGGGTTCGAAGTCCGACTGGGAGACGATGCGCCACGCCGCGGAGACGCTGTCGGAACTCGGCATCCCGCACGAGAGCCGGGTGGTGAGCGCGCACCGGACGCCGGACCTGCTCTTCGAGTACGCCTCGTCGGCCGAGGGGCGGGGGCTGGAGGTCATCATCGCGGGGGCGGGCGGGGCGGCGCACCTGCCGGGCATGTGCGCCGCGAAGACGACGCTGCCAGTGCTGGGGGTGCCGGTGGAGTCCAAGGCGCTCAAGGGCGTCGATTCGCTGCTGTCGATCGTGCAGATGCCGGCGGGCGTTCCGGTGGGCACGCTGACGATCGGGAAGGCCGGGGCGATCAACGCCGCACTGCTCGCGGCCGCGATCCTGGGCACGAAGCGACCGGAGTACCGGGACGCGCTGGCGGGGTATCGCGAGGCGCAGACGCGCCGTGTGCTGGAGACCCCGGACCCGTCGTCGGACTGACGGGTGCGTGTTCGTTCGCCGCTTCAGCCGCCGACGCGGTAGACGCCGGTGGCGCGGATGGTGAGGACGCTCTCGTTCGGCCGCGCGCCGACGGAGCCGACGACGATGACCTCGTCGAGGGGCTTGAGCGAGGGGCCGATGGGGGCAACCGCATTGCCATCGGCATCGACGATCTGGACGGTCGCGCTCCGCGCGGCGAGGTCGCTCTTCGGCTCGCAGCAGTAGTCCCAGGGAGTGGGGCACTTGTCGTCGGGGTCTTCGCCGCAGTGAGGGAGCGAGAGATCGACGATGATGAAGACGGGGCTGTCGGCGGAGATCGGGGCCTTTCGGCCGCCGATCCTGCCGCGCACGACGACGGCCTCGCCCTCGGCCGACTTCTGCTTGGCATCCGCGACGGAGATCGCATCGGCGGGTTCCGAGGCGAGGAGCCACGCAGGCGGCGTGCTGGGCGCCTGCGTGCCGGTCGAGGTCGTGGAGGACTCGCCGCAGGCGGCGAGCGAACCGGCGATGATCGAAACGAGTGTGAGAGCGGTGAGCTGACGCATGGGAGACTCCTCGGCGATCGGACGCCGGATCAGTGGGCCTTGAGGGCCTCGGGGATGGAGAGACGGAGACAACGAACGGCGGGCGGGATGGCGCCGACGAGTCCGACGCCCAGCCCGGCGAGGACGCCGACAAGGACGACGGGTGCGTCGAGGGTGAGCATGAACGCGCCCATGGAGAAGCGGACGGCGAGGCCGTCGAGCAGGAGCAGGCCGAGGGCAGCACCGGCGAGCGCGCCGCACGCGCCGGCAAAGGTCGATTCCTCGGTGAGGCTGAGGACAATGGCGGTGCGTGTGAAGCCGAGTGCCTGGAGCATGCCGACCTCCCGGACGCGGGCTGCGAACGCGGCGTACATGGTGTTGAGACCGCCGAGGATGCCGCCCGAGGCGATGAGCGCGGCGGTGACGAGCACCATGGCGCGGATCGGAGCGTAGAAAGCGGCGATGGAAGCGTAGTAGTCGCGTTCCGGGATGGCCGTGATTTCGAGGTCGAGGCGCCCTTTGACGAAGAGGTCCACGTCGGCGAAGCGGGCGGAGTCGAGCGTGACGATCACGCAGGAGAGCGATGCGGGCCGGTTGATCGCGACCTGCAGGTCGATCAAGGGGAGCCAGATTTCGGCGTCCATGACGGTGTTTGGCGCTGTGAAGCGGCCGACGATGGTCCACTCGCGGTTGCTGAAGTGGAGCGTCTGGCCGATGGCGAGGCGGGAATCGGGCAGGCCGAGGCGCGTGGCGGCGAGGGCGCCGACCATGAGTTCATCGCGTCCGCTGCGCGGGGCGCGGCCCTCGACGATCTCGACTTCCGGGTGGACGAGCAGCGCGACCGGTCGCACGCCGCGCATCACGGCGGGGAGGTCGCGGTCGCTGGTCGCGCTCTCTCGCACGGGAAGGGCGGCATGGATCTCGGGCGAGGCGTAGACGACGCCCGCGCTCTGCTTGAGGCCGGTGATGCTGGCGGCGGCGATGCCCTCGATGCCCGCGTCGATCTGGGAGCGTTCGACGCCTTCCTCGCTGCCGATGCCGACGATCATGACGTTTTCGTGGAGGCCCGCGCGCTGGGTGAGCGTGGCGGTCATGCCGCGTACGAACCCGCCCGAGGCGAGAGCGAGCAGGACGACGAGGGTGGAGCCGATGAGCGTAGCGGCGAGGCGCAGTCGGCTTCGGCCGAGGTTGCGGAAGGCGTAATGGAATGGGAGTTGTCGCATGGGGGTTGTTCTCAGGCGGCCCTGAAGCATTCGGCGATCTCGCGGTTGGACGCCTGCCACGCGGGGACGAGGCCTGCTACGACGCCGATTGCGCCGCAGACGACCATGCCGGTGAGGAGGAGGGCGGTGTCGGCGACGATGGGTATGGTCGCGCCCTCAACGGAGAGAGCGAAGCTCTTGAATCCCGCGACCGCGACGGCCGCGCCCGCGCCGACGAGTCCGCCGACGAGGGCGAGGATCACGCCCTCAGCGACGATGAGCGCGGCGACGAGCCGGCCGGGAAAGCCGAGCGTCTGGAGAACGGCGTGCTCGGAGACGCGGCTCTGGACCCCGAGGACGATCGAGTTGCCGACGAGGGCGAGGACGGCGACGAGGCAGCCGAGTCCGAGCCAGCGTGCGAAGCCGACGATCTCGATGACGTCGTCGGCGATGCGCCCGATGAACGCCTTTTCGGTGAAGGTCGAGGTCGGCTCCTGGGCGTGGCGGAAGGTCGCGTCGATGTCCTTGGCGACTCGGTCGAGGATGGAGGGGTCGGCGACTTTGACGTTGAACTGGGTGACGACGCCGAGGCGGTTGCGTTGGGCGAGTTGCACGAACTCGAGCGAGGTGTAGGCGACGTTCCAGTCCTGGGGGTCGTCGGAGCGGATGACGCCGGCGACGTAGGCGGTGATGCCGGCGGCGTCGAAGGTGACGCCGGGGCGCAGGCCGCGCCGGCTCGCGAGCGTTTCGCCGACGAGCGCGGCATCGGTGCGGCGGAGCCAGTCCTGGGCCGAGCCGGAGACGATCGTGAGTCTGTCGGCGCGGTCGGCGAGGAACTGCTCCTTCGGCACGCCGCGGTAGGTCACGACGTCGAGGCTGGTTCGGCAGTTGGAGACGACGATCTTCATCGGGATCACGGAGACGACGCCGTCGATGCGCTCGATGCGGGAGAGGTAGTCCTGCGGCAGTTCGCTGGTGGCGGGGCAGTAGCGGTCCTCGCGGTAGACGACGAGGGTGGTGTCGCCCGCGGCAGATCTTGTGGCGGCGGTCACGCCACGGTCCATGGCCTGCACGGCGGTAAACAGGAACATGGCGATGGCGATGCCTGCAATGGTGAGCGCGGAGCGGACGCGGTGGCGTGCCACCTGCTTGAGCACGTAGGGCGCGCAGTTGAGGATGCTCATGGCCGTTCTCCTCCGGCGGTTACCACGCCGCTCTCGACGAGCCTGCCCTTTTCGAGATGCAGGGTGCGCGTGGCGTGCTCGGCCGTCTTCGGGTCGTGGGTCACCATGATGATGGTCTTGCCGAGTTCGAGGTTGAGTTCGCCGAGCAGGGCCATGACGGCGGCGGCGGCGGTCTTGTCGAGGTCGCCGGTCGGCTCATCGGCGACGATGATGCCCGGATTCGTGACGATCGCGCGCGCGATTGCGACGCGCTGCTCCTGCCCGCCTGAGAGTTGTCGCGGGTAGTGGTCGAGGCGGTCGGCGACGCCCACGCGCTCGAGGGCGTCCATGATGCGCTCGTGCCGCTCGCGTCGGTTCAGCGGGTGCAGCAGCAGCGGGAGTTCGACGTTCTCGTAGGCGGTGAGGACAGGGACGAGGTTGTAGAGCTGGAAGACGTAGCCGATGTTCTTGGATCGCCAGGCGGCGAGCGCGCCGCGGCCGAGGCTGGCGAGGTCGGTGCCGCCGATGCGGAGCGTGCCTCGGGTGGGGCTGTCGATGCCCGCGATGAGGTTGAGGAGGGTCGTCTTTCCGCTGCCGCTGGGTCCCATGAGGGCGAGGAACTCTCCGGTGTCAACGTCGAGGTCCAGGCCGTCGAGGGGTCGGATGACGTTGTCGCCCTTGCGATACTCACGGGTCAAGGCTCTGCATTGGATCATGGTCATCGTGTTCCCTCCCCGCCGCGCGAGGCGAATCGCACCCGTTGCCCTTCGCGGAGTCCGTCTGCATCAAGCACCAGCAACGCGCCCGGCTGGACCGGGCCGCTGACGACTGCCCAGCCTGCCGATTCGGCTTCGGGCTGGACGTGCACCGGGCGCACGACGCCGCGGTCGCCGCGCCGGTTCGTGACTGTCCAGACCTGCACCCCGCCTTGGTGGGCGTGGAGGGTGTCGCTGGGGACGCGCACACGCCCCGGTCCGCTCGCTGGGGCTGCGGATCCATGCTGAGCCGCTTCTCCGCGGGGCAGGAAGCGAACGCGCGTGAGCATTTCGGGTCGGAGCAGGGGCGATGGATCGATCACGCGCACCTTTGCCTGGAGGGTGTTCTTCTGCAGATCGGCCTCGTGCGTGATGCGGAGCACCTCGCCCTCGAAGACGCGGTCGGGGAGCACCTCGACGACGACCTCGCATCGCTGGCCCACGAACAGGTGCGAGGCGTCGGCCAGCGGCACGTCAACGCGCACCTGCATCCGCTCGGGGTCGTAGAGCAGCGCGACGTGGCCTGAGTGCGTGTCGTCCATCATGCGGACGACCTTGTCGCCGGGCGCCTTGAGCCGGCGTTGCACGTAGCCGTCGATCGGAGCGCGGATGACCATGCGGTCGAGTTCGAGCGCGGCCTCGTCGCGGGCGGCCCGGGCGCGCTCGACCGCGCCGCGTGCCTTGTTCACGGACGCGATGGCCGAGTCCAGCCGTCGGCGTTCCTCGATGCGCAGCGCGAGATTTCGCTCCGCGGCACGGAGTTCTGCCCTCAGACGCTGGCTCCGTGCGGCGAGCAGCGGCCGCAGGGCCTCGAGCGACTCGACCGTCGCCCGCTGGGCCTCGACGCGCTGGCGTGCCACGATCACCTCGAGTTCGGTCGCTGCCTGCCCGGCCCGCGAGCGCTCCGCGCGAGCGAGTTCCTCCTCGTACTGCACCAGGGTCGCGCGGGCCGCGGCGATCATCGAGGGCAACTGCGCGACCTCGGCCTCGCTCTCGGCAACGGCGGCGCGCCCGGCCTCGACCGCACGCTCGCGCTCGACCGGCTCGTTCCAGTCCGTCTCGGCCGCCCGCAGTTCGGCCTCGGCCAGGGCGAGTTCGGCCTGCGCGACGGACAACTCCGCCTCTGCGCTGCTGAGTTTCAGTTCTGCATCGACCGAGACCAGCCGCGCGATGACCTGCCCGGCTGCCACGCGGTCGCCTTCGAGGGCGTCGACGTGTTCGACGACGCCGTCCGCGAGCGCGGCGGCGGCGACGTAGTACGGCTCTGCTTCGAGCCAGCCCGGAGCCTGCACGGCCGTGCCCACGCGCCCCGCGCCGGCATGGCGGTCACCGGTCACGCGGGTGCCGGGGGGTTCCTCTGCGCGCTCGAAGACTGCCTGCGTGACCTGCACGGTTCGGACAGGCCGCACCGTGGGCCACGCGCTCCATGCGACGACCAGTAGCGTCAGCACGACCACAGCCGCCGGCACGATCACCGCCACTTTGGATCGCCGCGGCACGTCCGCGCCGGGCCGATCGCCCCCGATAGTTCCCGCCGTCATGGGTGTTGCTCCAGAGCCTGTCTTCGCCCGTGCGCGCACGATCGGCGCGCACCTTCAGTGTCAGACGGTGGCGAAGGCTCTGGGAGGTCGCTTGAGACGCGAGATCGCGGCGTCACCTGCCGGACCCGGCATGTCATCGACGACGCGGGACGCGACATCCCGCCATGCGGGGGCAACGCCCGCGGGAGAGACGCCCAAAGGGAGCTTGACGACGCCGAAGCAGCATGACTTCGGGCAGTCGCAGCCGTGCGATCTCTGATCGTTCCGCTCACGATCTGCCGGGCGGCCCTCGTCGGCAGCGACGGCAGTCTCGCAGCAGTGACACTCATGGCCGCCGTCGAGGGCGGCGAGCGTGGAGGGCTTGCTGCTCTCGACAGCGCAGCACTCGCTCGCCCCATGCACGACGGCGAGGAGCGGCTGCAGGAACATGCCGGCTGCGAGCATCAGGATGGCGAATCTCGCGAGCATCGTCAGAACTATATCGACCCCGGTGCGGCCTAGATGCAGGCATGGCGGCCGCGTCCCGCTCAACCGGGGGAGGGAAGACCCGAACCCGACCCGCATGGAGTCCAAAAAGCACAACCCCGCCTTGTCGGCGGGGCTGTCGCGACACACGGGCGAAGGGACTCGAACCCCTAACCTCCTGATCCGTAGTCAGGTGCTCTATCCAATTGAGCTACGCCCGCCCGAGCGAGCCTGCCGGCCTGCGCGGAGAAGCCTAATCCAGCCCTGCCCCTCCGGCAAGCCTACCCTCGTCCCCGGGGCTTGATTTCCGCCCCCAGCCTGCCACGATTGAAGTCCCGCCGGGGCTGCCCCGGCGACCCGAGAGCCAGCAGAGGAACCCGATGGCGCACTCAAACTCCGCCCGCAAGCGCATCCGCCAGAACGCCAAGCGCCGTGCGTTGAACCGGTGGCGACTCCGGACGATGCGGGCGGCGATCAAGAAGTTTCAGGACGCCCTGACGCAGGGGACCGCCACAGACGCGGCGGCGGCCTACCGCGAGTGCTCCTCGGTGATCGACCGGACGGCCCAGAAGGGCGTGATCCACAAGAACCAGGCGGCCCGTCGCAAGAGCCGGCTCTGCGCTCGTCTGAAGGCGAAGCAGACCGGCGGCGCCTGACCGCACACGCCACGTCCGAACTCTCGTTCTCGCTCGGCCCACGGCTCTGCGGGTGTTGTTGCTGTTTCGGTGTCGCGCTCTCCCCCTGAGCGCATGAGCCTCGCACGCTCGATCCCATTCCACGCTACCTTCACGCCATGAGCCGGCCCACCCGGAGCGAGAACGCATCGGCCGCCGCGCCGCGGCGCCGATCTCGCCGCAGGCACTCCGGCGCGCTCACCTACGGCGAGGCCTCGACAAGCCCCCTGCATATTCTCGTCTTTCTCTGCCCGCTAATCCTGCTCTACGAGATCGGTGCGATCGTGTACCTGCCCGGCGAGACGATCGCCGCCCGCGGCATCCTGGCGCGCGTGTTCGAGTCGTTCGGGATCGTCGGCCTGCACCTTCCGGCCGGATTGCTGGTCGTCGTACTGCTGCTCTGGCACGCGCTGGTGCGGGAGCGCTGGCGTGTCCGGGCGCCGTATCTCGTGTTCATGCTGATGGAGTCGTGTGTCTGGACCGTGCCGCTGTTCCTGTTCGCGTTGCTGATGACCGCGGGGCCGGCTCTGCAGCCCGAGGTCGCCACCGCCGCGGCGGAACTGCGGGAACGTTCGTGGCAGGCCCGGCTCACGCTCTCGATCGGCGCGGGGCTGTACGAGGAACTTCTGTTCCGAATGATCCTGATCGCCGCGGCCCATTTCGTGCTCGCCGACCTGCTCCGGCTGCCGGACCACTGGGCGAAGATCGGATCGGCGGCGGTCTCGGCCGTGGCGTTCATGCTCTATCACCACGCGGCGACGCCGGTCGAGTCGGCGTTCTTCCTGCTGGCGGGGTTGTACTTCGCGGGTCTGTATATCCTGCGTGGGTTCGGGATCGTGGTGGCGGTCCACGCCCTGTACGACGTCCTCGCCCTCGTCATCATGGGCTAGGGAGCCGTGCCGGGTCTTACCTCCTGCTTTGCTGCTCGGCGTCCTCTCCAAGGGCTGTTTGCCCGCTTCTGGACGCCCCCTCCCCCCCTTCGCTACACTTGGGCTGGTCCGCCCCCGGCCGGTCAGCCGATCTCAAGGGCAGGGCGTGTCCGTTCGACCGGGGCAGTGCCCGCCCTCGACGAGCCAAGGAGGTCCGGGTATGGGTCTCGACTTCGCCATCGATGAGCTGTACGCGACGGGGTGGTCCCCGCTCGACACGCGGGACTGCGAACGCCATGACGACGGAAGGCCGTTCCCGTCCTTGGCCAGGGTCGAGCAGGAGTTCGCCGCGGCGGGCTTCCCGCTGAAGGTGCGGCACGTGCAGTTGTTCGACTGCTATCGTGCGGAGTGGCATGACGGCACGGGCCAACCGGCGGGTGCTGTCGTCGGCCGCACCGCCGCCGAGGCCGCGGTCTTCGCGCTGTCGCAGATGCGTCGTGCGACCTCGAGCGTCTCGGCGGTGGCGACCGTCTGATCCGACCTTGCCGCGAGAGCAGCTCCGCTTCAACCCACCCGCCCGCTGGTTCGGCTCGTTTCCTTGACGCCATGCCGCTCTGGCCTATGCTGCCCTGAGCCTGTTGGCCCCATCGTCTAGCCTGGTCCAGGACGCCAGGTTCTCATCCTGGAAACCGGGGTTCGAATCCCCGTGGGGTCATTGGTTTGTTTTCGAGGCTTCGCGCGATTCCGCATCGTCTTGCGGAATGCCCGCCCCAACAAGCGTTTTCGATGATTCGTACGGATCGGTGCGAACCGGCGCGGGTTCGCGCTGCGGCCACTTTGCGCGCAGCGTGCGCCGCATTCCGCGTCGCTCTCGTCGACCGTGCGCGTCGCCCTCATCGCGGACCATCCGGTCGTGCATATCGGCGACTCGCTCGGCGTGACTCGACCGGGTCGCCGCGACGGGTCTTGGGACGACCGCCGTCGGTCGCCGTAACCATTCCTGTTCATCCCCGTCATGGTGCGTGAGGGCCTGGCGAGTCGTCGAGGCGGTTCGCGGGTTCGCACGCACGAGGATGCTCATGACCTACCGAGCGGGCACCGTGTTTCGATCGTCAACCCGCGGTGCGGAGCGGCTGCGTGTTGAGGCGCAGTCCGCCGGGCGTGAGCCGTGGCGTGAGTGGGGGCCGTATGTGAGCGAGCGGCAGTGGGGGACGGTCCGCGAGGACTACAGTCCGCACGGCACGGCGTGGGATTCATTCCCGCACGATCACGCCCGCAGCCGTGCCTACCGCTGGGGGGAGGACGGCATCGCGGGCTTCTCCGACGGCCAGCAGCGGCTCTGTCTCGCGCTGGCGCTCTGGAACGAGCACGATCCGATCATCAAGGAGCGTCTCTTCGGCCTGACCAACAGCGAGGGGAATCACGGCGAGGACGTGAAGGAGTTGTACTACTACCTCGACGCGACACCGACGCACTCGTACATGCGAGCGCTCTACAAGTATCCTCAGCGCGAGTTCCCGTACGCTGCGCTCGTGGAGGAGAACCGGCGCCGTGGCCAGCACGATCCGGAGCTCGAGATCCACGACACAGACGCGTTCGAGGGGGGGAGATACTTCGATGCGGAGGTCGAGTACGCGAAGGCGGGTCCGCGCGACATTCTGATGCGGATCACGGTCCACAACCGTGGTCCTGAAGACGCCCCGATCCGTGTCCTGCCGCAGGTCTGGTTCCGCAACACGTGGTCGTGGTCGCACGGCTCGGATCGTCCATGGCTCGAGCCGACGGGCGAAGGCTCGCTGCTGCTGCGGCATCCCGACCTGGGGGAGTGGCATGTCGTCGCTCAGGCCGGGGCGGAAATGCTCCTGTGCGAGAACGAGACGAACCCGCGCCGGCTCTGGGGCATCGACGCCGCCGGCGTATTCAAGGATGGCGTCAACGACTACGTCGTGCATGGCGTGTGTGAGGCGGTGCGCAGGGAGGGACGCGCCACGAAGGCGGCGTTCCATTACCGGACGATCGTTCCCGCCGGCGGATCGATCGTGGTGCGCGTGCGCCTGGCGGACACGGTGGCGCTTGCTCCGTTCGATGGCTTCGACGACATCGTCGAGGCACGGCGTGCCGAGGCGGACGAGTTTTACGCCGTGTTCCAGCCGGGCATGGACGCCGAGCGACGGCGCATCCATCGTCAGTCGCTCGCGGGCATGATCTGGAGCAAGCAGTTCTATTTCTACGACGTGCCTCGGTGGCTGGACGGCGACGCGACGCAGCCCGTGCCTCCGGGTTCTCGCCGGCACGGCCGCAACGCCGACTGGACGCACCTGAACAACGCCGACATCGTCTCGATGCCCGACAAGTGGGAGTACCCGTGGTACGCGGCGTGGGACCTGGCGTTCCACTGCGTGCCGCTTGCGATGGTGGATTCCGAGTTCGCCAAGTCGCAGCTCGTGCTGCTGACGCGCGAATGGTACATGCACCCGAACGGGCAGCTGCCCGCCTACGAGTGGGCGTTCGGTGACGTGAACCCGCCCGTGCACGCCTGGGCCGCGTGGCGTGTCTTCGAGATCGACCGGGCGCAGCGCGGTGACGCGGGCGATCTCGCGTTTCTCGAGCGAGTTTTCCACAAGTTGCTGCTGAACTTCACGTGGTGGGTGAACCGCAAGGACGCCGAGGGACGCAACGTCTTCCAGGGGGGATTCCTCGGGCTTGACAACATCGGCGTCTTCGACCGCAGTGCGCCGCTGCCGACGGGGGGGCACATCGACCAGGCGGACGGTACGAGCTGGATGGCGGCGTACAGCTTGAAGATGATGCGCATTGCGCTCGAACTCGCTCGGCACAACCACGTCTACGAGGACGTCGCCACCAAGTTCTTCGAGCATTTCCTGCACATCGCCGCGGCGATGAACAACCTCGGCGGGGCGGAGACCGGCCTCTGGGACGAGCAGGACCAGTTCTTTTACGACGTGCTGCATCTGCCTGACGGCTCGACGCTGCCGATGCGCCTGCGGACGATGGTCGGTCTGATCCCCCTCTTCGCCGTCGAGGTGATCGACGGCTCCCTCCTGCGCGAGCTGCCCGAGTTCGCCGCTCGACTGGAGTGGTATTTGAACTACCGCCCTGACCTCGCGTCGCTTGTCTCGCGCTGGCAGGAGCCGGGCGAGGGTGACTGCCGCCTGCTCTCGCTGCTCCGGGCGCACCGCATGAAGTGCGTGCTCCGTCGTCTGCTCGACGAGAACGAGTTTTTCTCTCCGTTCGGGGTCCGCGCGCTGAGCCGGGCGCACCTCGACGAGCCGTTCGTCTTTCGCGTCAGCGGGCAGGAGCACGTGGTCCGCTACACGCCCGGCGAGAGTGAGAGTGGACTCTTCGGCGGCAACTCGAACTGGCGAGGCCCGGTCTGGTTCCCAGTCAACTACCTGATAGTCGAGTCGCTACGTGAGTTCCATCGCTTCTACGGCGACACCTTTCTCGTCGCATGCCCGACGGCGCGCGGGCGGGAGATCAGTCTCGGGCGTGCCGCGGACGAGATCGCGGAGCGTCTCGTGCGCATTTTCCTGCCGGACGAGTCCGGTCGCCGCCCTGTCTTCGGGCACGCGCCGCTGCTGCGCGATGATCCGCATTTCCGCGACAACCTGCTCTTCTACGAGTACTTCCACGGCGACAGCGGTCGCGGCGTCGGTGCGAGCCACCAGACCGGATGGACGGGGCTGGTTGCCGCGCTGCTCGCCGATCCGACGCACCCGATCGCGTCCGCGCAGCGTGTCGCACGGGACGCCCGCCGAGCCGTTTCCGTCTGAACTCTACCGCACTGTCCCGGGAAAGGACGCGCCATGAGTCACACTGCACCGATGTCGAGCGCAGCGATCCGCGACCTCATGCCCGAGCAGTTGCCGAGCGTTGTCATGCCGCACTGCGACGCCCGTCCCGTGCTCCGCGGGCAGAAGGCCCTTGTCACGGGCGCGAGCAGCGGCATTGGGCGAGCCATCGCAGTGGCGATGTGCGCCGCCGGAGCGGACGTCATGCTGAACTTCGTCGGTCCCGAGGAGCAGGCCCGCGAGGCGGTCGATGAGGCGACCCACTGCGGCTGCTCCGGTCGCGGGCGGGCGGTCGCGGTTCGGGCGGACGTCTCGGACGAGGGGCAGGTGAGCGGGATGTTCGAGCGAATGTTCGACGAGTTCGGCACGATCGACGTTCTCGTGAACAACGCGGGCCTCCAGCAGGACGCGGCGATCGAGGACATGACGCTTGGGCAATGGCGCCGAGTCCTGGACGTGAACCTGACGGGTCAGTTCCTGTGTGCGCGCGAAGCGGTCCGCGAGTTCAAGCGTCGCGGCGTTCGTCCCGAGGTGTCGTGCGCCGCCGGCAAGATCGTCTGTGTGTCGAGCGTTCACGAGGTCATCCCGTGGGCCGGGCACGTGAACTACGCGGCAAGCAAGGGTGGCGTGATGCTGATGATGAAGAGCATCGCCCAGGAGGTCGCGCCGTGGCGCATCCGTGTCAACAGCATCTGCCCCGGCGCCATCCGCACGCCGATCAACCGCTCGGCGTGGGAGACTGCGGAGGCATACAACGAGTTGATGAAGCTCATCCCCTACAAGCGGATCGGTGAGCCTGACGACGTCGCCCGCCTCGCGGTGTGGCTCGCGTCCGATGACGCCGACTACGTGACCGGAGCGAGCCTCTTCGTCGACGGAGGCATGACGCTCTATCCCGGATTCGAGACGGGAGGCTGATTCTTGGGCACGACGCCTCGCCTGCGCGAGCGATGGCCGCTGTGGGTCATCGACGGGTTCCTCCTCGGGCTGTTCATGTTTGCCGTTGCGGTCTTCGTGGGGCTGATCGAGTCTCCCGCGTCTTCACTGCACGCGCTGTTGCCGTCGCCGCTCGTCCGGCGCGGGCTGGTCGGTGCGGGGATGGGGCTCACTGCGATTGCGTTGATTTACTCGCCGCTAGGCGAGCGCTCGGGCGCGCACATGAACCCCGCGGTCACGCTCGGGTTTCTCCGGCTGGGTCGCATCCGTCCGCTCGACGCCTGCGGCTACGTGGTCTGCCAGTTCGCGGGGGGGGTGGCCGGGGCGACGATCGGCGGCGTCGTTGCGGGTCCGCTCTTCACCGACGAGCCTGTCAGGTACGCGCCGACCGTGCCGGGCGTCTGGGGAGTTCCGGCGGCGTTCGCGGCCGAGGTTGCCATGACGTTCATCCTCATGAGCACGGTCCTCTACGCCTCGAACACGCGGCGGCTGGCGCGTTGGACGGGCGTGTTCGCGGGGGTGCTGCTCTTCACGTTCATCACGGTCGAGTCGCCGGTTTCCGGCATGAGCCTCAACCCTGCGAGAACGCTGGCGTCGGCGGTTCCGGCCGGTGTGCACGATGCCCTGTGGATGTACTTCGCGGCGCCGACGCTTGGCGTGCTCGCCGCCGCGGAGGTGTTCCGTAACCTGCGAGTTCTGCCGCGCGTCCATTGCTGCAAGCTGAACCACTGCGGCCCGGGCGTGTGCCCGCACTGCGGTTGCGACGGACCCATTCACTTCGAGGCCCACACGGACGACCCACGATGAGCGAGCGATACGACGTCATCATCATCGGGACGGGGGCGGGAGGCGGCACGCTGCTGCACGCGCTGGCCGGATCGGGGCTTCGGATCCTCGTGCTCGAGCGCGGGGGCTTCCTGCCTCGCGAGGCGCAGAACCACGACGAGCACGCGGTCTTTGTGAAGGGGCGCTATCTCGCTGATGACGCCTGGCTCGACGCGGAGGGGCGCGAGTTCCGCCCGTACACGCACTACTGGGTCGGCGGGAACACGAAGGTTTACGGCGCCGCGCTGCTGCGGCTGCGCGAGAGCGACTTTGACGAGGTCGTCCACCACGGGGGCGTCTCTCCCGCCTGGCCCATCGGCTACGACGAGATGGAACCGTACTACACGCGTGCTGAGCGGCTTTTCAGCGTCCATGGAGAAGCGGGCGTCGATCCCTGCGAGCCGCGCCGCTCCGCGCCGTACCCGCACCCTCCCGTCCCGATGGAACCGCGCATGGCGGAACTGTGCGAGGCCTTCAGGTCGCGGGGGCTTCGTCCGTTCCCCTGCGCGCTCGGTGTCCGCCTGCGCGCGGGCGAGACGCGACCTTCGAGCCGCTTCGACGGCTATCCAGATCCAACCGGATCGAAGGCGGACAGCGAGGTTGTGTGCGTGGCGGCCGCGGCGCGGCGTCCGAACGTCACGCTCGTGACCGGCGCAAAGGCCGAGCGGCTCGAAGCGAGCTCTTCGGGGCGTGAGATTCGCGCCGTTGTCGTGAACCGAAACGGCGGCGCCGAGCGGTATGAGGCGGACCTTTTCGTGGTGGCGTGCGGGGCGGTGAACTCCGCGGCGTTGCTCCTGCGATCCGCGACGCTTGCGCACCCACGGGGCTTGGGCAACTCGTCAGGCCAGGTCGGTCGGAACTACATGCGTCATCAGAACGGGCTGCTCATCGCCCTCACCGACGAACCGCACGATTCGCCGTTCCAGAAGGCCTTTGCCCTGACGGACTTCTACCGCGGCGATGCGGGCTGGCCGTACCCGATGGGGACTGTGCAACTGATGGGCAAGCCTGACTCCGAGTACCTGTCGTCGCTCGTCGGCGATCGGCTCCCCGGCGTGCCGCGTGAGGGAATCGGCCGGCACACGATCGATTTCTTCCTCACGGCCGAGGATCTGCCCGACTCTGGCAACCGTGTCACGCTCGCGGAGGACGGGCGCATCCGGCTCGAGTGCCGGGACACGAACGGGGAGGCGTACGGCCGACTTCTCGCGAGGTTCACCCGCCACCTTGACGCAGCGATGGGCGCGAAGTCCGGTCGCACGACGGGCCGGTTCCACGCGCACCGTCGCCTGGGCGTCGAGGGCGTCTCGCACCAGTGCGGGACGCTGCGCATGGGTAACGACGCGGCGACGAGCGTCGTGGACCGCGACTGCAAAGCCCACGACCTCGACAATCTGTACGTCGCTGATTCCGCCGTCTTTCCTTCGAGCGGCGCGGTGAACCCGTCGCTCACGATCATGGCCAACGCGCTCCGTGTCGGCGATCGCATCCTGGAACGTCTGGGCCGTGCCGCGGCGCAGGCGCCAGCAGCGCGAGGCCGTGCGCTCCCTGCCTGACCGGAACACAAAGGACACATCATGCTTCGCGTACCGCTGCTCCCGCTGTCTCTGGCCGTTGCGATCTCGACTCTCTCTCCTTCCGCCGCGGGACCGACCGCGCCCCGGACCGCCCCCCCCGGGGCCGGTCTCCCGGCGGGATCTCGGCCGTTCGACCTGCCGCTTCGTCCGACGCTCACGCTCGATGCCGCACGGGCGGCGCTCGAGGGTGCACTGTCCGAAGCGCGGCGTCTCGACGCAGGGGGAGCGATCGCCGTGGTTGATGACGGCGGTCATCTCGTCCTCCTCGCGCGCATCGACGGTACATTCCCTGCGTCGTCGGAGGTGGCCGCGCGCAAAGCGCGCACCGCCGCGACGTTCCGTCGGCCCACGCGCGACTTCGAGAACGCGGTGCGCAACGGCAGGCACACGCTCCTCGCTGTGGACGCGATGACACCGCTCGAAGGCGGCGTGCCGATCGTCGTCGCCGGGCAGGTCGTCGGCGCGGTCGGCGTGAGCGGCGCGCACAGCAGCGAGGAGGACGTGCTGATCGCCGAGGCGGGGGCGTCCGCCGTCGAGAACTGACCGAACCACGTCTGGACGCGCCGGCTTGTCCCGGCGCACGGGGTTACGCACATCACCGGCGCGATAGCCGCGCCCGAACTGATCGAAAGGAATCCACGATGCCCACGTCCACTCGGTCGATCGCTCTCGCTCTGCTGCTCGCTGGCGCTGGGGTCGGCTCCGCACTTTTCGCCGGCAGTCCTGCGGTGGCGCAGCCGGAGGAGCAGGCCCCGGCTCGGCCCGCGAAAGTTCTCGTCAACCGCAACCGGGAGGGGATCGCCATCCAGGGCTACGACCCGGTGGCGTACTTCACTCTGGGCAAGCCCGTGAAGGGGAATCCCCGCTTCAAGGCGACGCACGACGGGGCGATCTACCACTTCGTCAGCGCTGACCACCGTGCGAGGTTCATCGCGGAGCCTGCGAAGTACGCCCCTGCGTTCGGCGGATACTGCGGCTACGCGGCCAGCATCAACAAGGTGTCGCCGGTCGATCCCAACTACTGGCAGATCATCGACGATCGCCTCATCCTCCAGCACAACCAGCGGGCGTTCGATCTCTGGAACAAGGACCTCTCCGGCAATCTCGCCAGGGCGAACGGCAACTGGCCTTCGCTGGTCGAGCGCAACGGCACGCCGCTGAAACTGCTCGTGAATACGGACAAGCAGGGGATCGCCATCGAGGGTCACGACCCCGTCGCGTACTTCACCGAAGGCAGGGCGGTTCAGGGATCACCGGACTACGAGGCCGTGTACAACGGTGCGATCTACCGCTTCACCTCGATGGAGAATCGCGCCGCCTTCGAGAAGGAACCCGCCAGGTATGCGCCGGCGTTCGGCGGTTACTGCGGGTACGCGGCCAGCATCAACAAGGTCTCGCCCATCGACCCGACGATTTTCCAGATCATCGAGGGCCGCCTGGTCCTGCAGCACACGTCGGAGGCCTACCGGCTGTTCAACAAGGACGCGGGCGTGAACCTCGAGAGGGCCGACCGCAACTGGCCCGGCCTTGTCGATCGCCACGGTCGCTGAGGAGCGCATCACAACAGATACAGGGAATCAGCCCATGATGACATGGACCATGATGACAGCCTCGCTCCTCGCGGTCATGCCCGCGTCCGGGCCGGACCTCGCCCCGCTCGTGCCCAAGCCGCGCGTGATCCTCAACCTCAAGACCCCCGAGGGCGCACAGGCGATGTCGGCCGAGTGGCGAACGGCGGATGTCCACGTGCTCGCCGCGCAGGGCCGAAGTCCGGATGACGACGGCCGCGTGACGGGAATGCCTTGGAGCGCGCTCGATCTGCACCCTCGCATCGGCTCGCCGGACTTCGATACCGTGCCTTGGGCCTCCGTTTCCCCGGGCGAACTTGAGCATCGGCGTGGGTCGGGGAAGGTCTCGTTCCAGTGGTACAGGCTGAACCTCAGGATTCCGGATCGCGTGGGCGAGCTGGACCCGACCGGCTCCACCATCATTCTCGACCTTCGCATCGACGACTACGCTGAGGTCTGGGTCAACGGCGCTTTGCCGTACCGCTTTGCACAGACCGGCGGTGCGGTTATCGCGGGCTGGAACGCGTCGAATCGCATCCTCCTGTCCAGCGACGCCCGTCCAGGCGAGACCTTCGACGTCGCGATTTTCGCCGTGAACGGTCCGATCTCCGAGGTTCCAGAGAACTTCATCTGGGTGCGATCCGCCGCGGTCGAGGTGTACGCCAACCCCCGCGCGGTGACGCCCGAGGCGGTCTCGGGGTCGCTCGTGCGCTACGATCCCCGGCTCGATTCGATCATCGCGCCCGGCACGCCGGTCGAGCGCATCGCCACCGGTTTCGTTTTCACGGAGGGGCCGGTCTGGGACCGGCAGACCGGCTCGCTGCTCTTCAGCGATCCCAACGCGAACACGATCTACCGGTGGTGTTCGCACGGTTCGGTCGAGGTCGTGCGTTTCCCGAGCGGCTACGCGGGCGCGGACGTCGCCGAGTACCGCCAACCGGGGTCCAACGGTCTCACCTTCGACAACGAGGGTCGGCTCACGATCAACCAGCACGGCAACCGGCGCGTCATCCGTCTCGAGCACGACGGCTCAGAGACAGTCCTTGCGGATCGTCACCACGGCCGGAGGCTCAACAGCCCCAACGATCTCGTCTATCGCTCCGACGGCGCGCTCTACTTCACCGACCCGCCGTTCGGCCTGCCTCGTGGCTACGACGACCCAGCGCGTGAGACACCGCACTTCGGGGTGTACCGGCTCGACCACGCCGGCCTGAGCCTCCTCACCACCAGCCACCGAGGCCCGAACGGGATCGCGTTCAACCACAAGGAGACCGTCCTCTACGTCGGGGACTGGGACGAGCGGCACAAGGTTGTTACCGCGTATCCCGTCTTGGCCGACGGTTCGCTCGGCGAGGGGACGGTTTTCTGCGATCTGACCGCAGAGCCTGGCGACGAGGCCATCGACGGCGTCAAGTGCGACAGTCGCGGCAACGTCTATGTCTGCGGCCCGGGTGGCCTGTGGATCTTCGCTGCCGACGGCACGCGGCTCGGACTCCTCCGCAACACGGAGACGCCCCACAACATCGCCTTCGGCGACCCGGACGGGCGCACGCTCTACATGACGTGTCACACCGGAGTCTATCGAGTGCGACTGGGGGTCAGCGGCCCGATGCCGTAACCGCAACGCACGGGTGGCGTCCAGAAGCGGGCCGATCGAACGGCGGCCCGAACCGAGAACACGCGGGACGCACGAGCGGCGATCGGTGGGCCGGGAACATCCGTCCCCCGATCGCCGCGGAGGTACAACAGTGCCGAGCATCACAAGACGCGCCGTGTCTCCGAGGCACAGGGTCCGAGCAACGATCGCGGCCACGCTGACCTTTGCGTCGGTGATCGCGATGGCCGAGAAGGCGGCGAGTGCGCAAGTGGACGACCCGCCGAAGGCTCTCGCGGTCGAATCGATCGCGCTGACCGTGGCTGATCTCGACCGGTCCGTCGAGTGGTACACGCGAGTGCTTGATTGCCGCCTCACGGACGAGCGAGAGCTGGAGGGCGAAGAGGCCGAACGATTGCTCGGTGTCTTCGGCGCGCGTGTCCGCGTCGCCACGCTGCGGCTGGGCGAGGAGCGGCTCGACCTGATCGACTTCGTCACGCCGGAGGGTCGGCCCGTTCCCGCGGACTCCCGGGGCAACGATCGCTGGTTCCAGCACGTCGCGATCATCGTCCGCGACATGGAGGCCGCCTACGCCAGGCTGCGTGCCCATGGTGTCGGGCAGGCTTCGAGCGGTCCCCAGACGCTCCCCGCCTGGAACGCGGCGGCGGGCGGCATCCGCGCGTTCTACTTCCGTGACCCCGACGGCCATTTTCTCGAGGTCCTTGACTTCCCGCAGGGCAAGGGTGATCCGCGCTGGCACGCCGCCACCTCCGACCTCTTTCTCGGCATCGATCACACGGCGATCGTCGTGGACGACACCGATGCGAGCCTCCGCTTCTACAGGGACGGCCTGGGCATGCGCGTCGCGGGCGAGAGCGAGAACCACGGGCCTGAGCAGGAACGCCTGAACACCGTCTTCGGTGCACGGCTGCGCATCACCACGCTCCGCGCGGACCGCGGGCCGGCGGTGGAGCTGCTCGAGTACCTGACGCCGCGCGACGGCCGCCCGTATCCGCTCGACTCGCGGGCGAACGATCTCTGGCACTGGCACGTCGGCGTGCGCACGGAACGGCCCGCGGCGTGGTTCCGGCGCGCCCGCCTGTTCGGAGCGTTGCCCGTTTCGCCCGGCGCGATCGACGCGGACCTTCCGGATCGGGACAGCGGCGAGGCGCTCCTGCTCCGCGACCCGGACGGGCACGCTTTGCTCCTTTTTACGGACGACTGACGGTTCCATCGGGAGGGATCCATGCACCGCAGGTTCGACAGCACGTTCGAGTGGCTCGAAGCCGACGGTCGGGGCGGGTACGCGATGGGCTCGGCGACCGGCATCCGGACTCGCCGCTACCACTCGCTTCTCACCGTTGCCCTCGCGCCGCCGACCGGGCGAGTTCATCTCGTCAGGGGTGTCGAGGCGTTTCTGGAGACGCCCGATGGTCGGTGGGCGCTGACCTCGCAGGCGTATCCTGGCGTCGCCGCACACCCCGACGGCGCGTCCTGGCTTGCATCTTTCGAGCATGATCCGTGGCCGTGCTGGCAGTGGCGCCTGCCGAACGGCCTGATCGTCGAGCACGAGGTCGTCGTTGTGCATGAGCAGGATACGACACTGCTCACCTGGCGTTGCCCCGCCGCACCACCGGGATCGCGGCTTGTGGTGAGGCCGCTGCTGTGCGTCGCCTCGTTGCACGAGAGCCATCGCGAGAACGGGTATCTCGGCTTTTCGCCCAGCGTTGTCGGACCCGCCACGCTGCGCTGGGATCTCTACTTCGGCTCGCCGTCCCTCTTCATTGCTTCAAACGGACGTTACAGACACGATCCTGCCTGGTATCGGCAGTTTTTCTACGCCGAGGAGGCTGCCCGAGGTCTCGACGCCACCGAGGACCTTGCCTCGCCGGGCGAGTTCGAGCTTGCCGTCGATGGCGGTCGCGAGGGGGTCGTTGTACTCTCGGCGCATGTTCCCGCCTGCGAACCGTCAGCGACCGGGTCGGGCGTCGAGTTGTGCATGCGCGGGCTGCGCACCACGGAGGCCAACCGCCGTTCCCGATTTGCGTCGCCGCTGCACCGCGCGGCCGACGCGTACATCGTGCAGCGCGGCGAGGGCAGGACGATCGTGGCGGGCTACCCGTGGTTCGAGGACTGGGGGCGTGACACGTTCATCTCCATGCGCGGGCTTTGTCTTGCGACCGGTCGGCTCCGCGAAGCCGGCGAGATGCTCACCGAGTGGGCAGGCGCGGTGAGCGAGGGCATGCTTCCGAATCGCTTCCCGGACGGGGGCGGGACACCGGAGTACAACAGCGTGGACGCGTCGCTCTGGTATGTCGTCGCGGCGGGCGAGTTCCTGTCGAGAATCAACGGGAAGCGGAAGCGCTACCGCGAGATCGAGGCCGCGATCGAAGCGATCCTGTCCGGCTACGCGCGGGGGACGCGCTTCGGCATCCGTGCGGACACCGACGGCCTCCTGGCGGCGGGGGAGCCGGGCGTGCAACTCACCTGGATGGACGCGAAAGTCGGTGACTGGGTCGTGACGCCGCGCATCGGCAAACCCGTCGAGGTCCAGGCGCTGTGGATCAATGCGCTCTCGGTCGGTACGTTGTTCAACCCTGACTGGACGCCGCTGATGGATCGTGCCGTCGAGTCCTTCCCCCGGCGCTTCTGGAACCCCGACACCCGCAGCCTGTTCGATGTCGTCGACTGCGACCACCAGTTCGGTCGGTGCGACGCGTCGATCCGTCCGAACCAGATTCTCGCCGTCGGCGGCCTGCCTGTCGCGCTTCTGGACGGCGACAAGGCGCGGGCGGTCGTCGAGCGCGTCGAGCGCGATCTGCTGACGCCGCTCGGATTGCGGACACTTGCTCCCGGGTCGAGCGCCTACCGCACGCGCTACGAGGGCGGTCCGTTCGAGCGCGACGGGGCGTACCACCAGGGGACGGTCTGGCCGTGGCTGTGCGGTCCCTTCGTCGAGGCGTGGCTGCGAGTCTTCGGCGCATCCCCTGAGACGATTGAGGAAGCACGGCGCAGGTTCATCGAACCGCTCCGCGTGCACCTTGACGAAGGCGGCCTGGGGCACGTGAGCGAGATTCTCGACGCCGAGCCGCCGCGCCTGCCGCGCGGATGCCCGTTCCAGGCATGGTCGGTGGGCGAACTGATCCGGGCTGAGACGCTCCTTGACGAGAAGGCCCGTGCCAACCGGCGGCCTGCCGAGCAGGCGCCTGATGCGCTTCACGCGTTGGCGTGACGCCGACGGCGATGATGATGGGTAATGCGAGCGGAGCGTTGCGGCTCAGTTGCCCTGTTTGCGCATCGCCTGCTTGACCGCGTGCAGGAGCGACTGGGGAACGTCGGCGGGCGGGCGAGACTCGGGCGATCGCTGCCGCAGCTCGCCGACCAGTCCGATCGACGCGCGGTAGGAATCGAGATAGGCACGGCAATCGGGGCAGATGGCGAGGTGCGCTTCGAAGACCGCCCGCCGGTCGGCCGGCAGCTCGTTCTCGACGAAATCGTCGAGGAAGTCGATCAGTTCCCGGCAGGTCAGGTCGCTCACGATCCGAACTCCTCTTCGAGCAACTCACGGAGGGCCTGCCGTGCGCGGTGCAGGCGGACCTTGACAAGTCCTTGACTGATTCCGAGGGCGTCCGCCGCCTGTTCCGTGTTGAAGCCCGCGAGATCGCGGAGCATGAGGACCGTCCGGTAGGCGTCGGGTAACTGCTCCATCGCTTCGCGGACCTTCCGGCGGACCTCCTCCCGTTCGAGACTCGACACCCCGGACGCGTCCCACCGTGGTCCGGTTACATCGCGGTGCCCGTCCTGGTGGTATGTGGGCAGCATCGACTCGATCGGCCTCTCGCGCCGTCGGCAGCGGTCGCGGACGCGCTGGATGGCCGCGTTGGCGGCGATTCGTTTCACCCAGCCGGAGAAGGACTCGGGACGTTCAAGCGTGTCAAGCGAGCGCAGCGCACGAATCAGCGCGTCCTGCACCGCGTCCTGCGCCTCGTGCTCCGAGCCGGTCAGCGAGCGGCACAGCCCGATGAGCGACGCCCCGTACTCACGGACGAAGCGTTCGACGGCAGCGTCGTCGCCCGCTCGCAGCGCGGCGACCAGTTCGACATCGTGATCGGCCAGACCGACGCAGTCGGCATGCGGTTCCATCGTGCTGCCCCTGGGAAATCGAACCGCGCTCAGTCTTGCACCCCAGAGACGCGCCGCCAAGTGATCGGTAACCGACTCGTCTCGGGAAACGTCTTGACACGGTCGACGGGTTCGGCTCCCGTCAGGCCGTGAGATTCGCCATGCCAGCATCCCGGTTCATTGCTGTTCTCATTCTGGTCGGCGTGTCGATAGCGAGCTGCGCTACGCCGCCGCCAGGTCCCGATCTCGGCGTCATCTACAACGACGCTGCGCAGGGGGTCGGCAACGCCCGAAACCCGGTCGTCGTCATCCCCGGCATTCTCGGCTCCAAGCTCGTCGAGCAGGGATCGCGGACCCCCATCTGGGGTTCGTTCACGTACGGGGCCGCGGACCCAGACACGGCGGAGGGCGCTCGCCTCGTGGCTCTTCCGATGAGGCTCGGAGCGGCGCTTTCCGACCTGCGCGATACCGTCGAGGCGACCGAGGTGCTCGACACGCTCACGCTCGACGTGGCGCTTGTTCGCGGCGTCGAGCTCGGGGCGTATGCGGAGATTCTGCGGACCCTGGCGGCGGGCAAGTACCGCGACGCCGCGCTCGCACGCGGCATGGGCATCGATTACGCAGGCCTGCATTACACGTGCTTCCAGTTTGCCTACGACTGGCGGAGGGATGTCTCCGAGCAGGCCGCCGCGCTGCACGAACTCATCGTTGCCGCGCAGCACTCGGCAGGCGCGGCTCGAGGCACGAACGAACCTGTCAGGGTCGACGTGGTAGCGCACTCGATGGGAGGACTTGTTCTGCGGTATTACCTGCTCTACGGGCCGCGGCCGTTGCCGGAGGACGGGAGCGTTCCCGAACCGACGTGGGAAGGTGCGCGGCACGTGGAGAAGGCGATCCTCATCGGCACGCCGAACGCGGGATCGGTCCTGGCCCTCGAGCAACTCGTCGAGGGCGTGAACTACGCGGCGTTGATCACGCCAACGTACCGCCCCGCGGTGCTGGGCACGATGCCGGCGGTGTATCAGCTCATGCCGCGTGGTCGCCACGCGCGAGTCATCGAGATCGGTTCGGGGCGAGCGATCGACCCGACCGATCCGTGTGAGTGGGAGCGATTCGGCTGGGGCTTGGCCGACGAGCGGCAGGACGGCGTGCTTCGATGGCTGCTGCCGGATGTCTCGTCGCGCGAGGACAGGCGCACTGTCGCGCGTGACCACTTGGGCAAGTGCCTCGCGCGTGCGCGACAGTTTCATGCCGCGCTCGACGCGCCCGCGCCGAGGCCGCCGCCCGGCTGTTCGATCCTGCTGATCGCGGGCGATGCGCACGCGACGCCGGACGTGCTCGGTGTCGATCCGCGGACCGGGCGTGTGCGCGTGCTCTCATCCGGCCCGGGCGACGGCACCGTCACACGCTCGAGTGCGCTGATGGACGAGCGCGTCGGGTCCGGCTATGTGCCGCGTCTGCGGACACCGATCCCGTGGTCATCCGTCGTCTTCCTCTCCTCTGATCATCTCGGGCTGACGCGAGACCCCGCGTTCAGCAACCTTGTGCTGTACTCGCTGCTCGAGGAGCCGCGCGGCGGTGAGCCATCTGTTTCTCTTCCGCGAACCGCGATCGACTCGATGCACTGAAAGGATCGGCCATGCACATCGTTACCCTGTTTCTGATCGCGGCCGGGGCGTACCTCGCGGTCGGCCTGCTCTTCGCTGCCGCATTCGTCTCGGTAGGCATCTCGGAGGTGGATCGCGCGGCCGACGACGGGCCGATCGGCTTCCGCCTGCTGATCGTCCCAGGGGCGGCGGCGCTCTGGCCTTACCTTGCGATCCGGTGGCGCGACGCGAGACGCGGAAGGACCGCGTCGTGACGCCCGCTCAGCGACGGGTTCACGCTTTGGTGTGGCTTGTGCTTGGCCCGATCGTCATCGGCGGGCTTGTCGCGGTAATCGCGTTCCGCCCGACCGCGCCGGGCTCACGTGCGGTTTCCGAGGCGACGGGAGAGGCGCCGTGAGCGCGGGGTATCGGGCCATCCAGTGGAACCGCCACAAGCGGGTCTACGACTGCGTGCTGTCGTCCGCAGCGGTCACCTACATCATCGTTTTCGTGGGCTTGGGGATCCTGCTTCACTCGCCGCCGCGGCAGATCAGCCTGCCGATCCTGCTGATGCGGGCGCTGGGCACGCTGGCGATCCTCCTCCTGCACGTGATTCTCGCCATCGGACCGCTCGCTCGCCTCGACGACCGCTTCGCTCCCTTTCTCTACAACCGGCGCCACCTCGGCGTCTCATTCTTCCTCGTCGCGCTCATGCACGCCGTCGTTGCGACCGTCTACTACGGCGGCTCCGGGGTGCGGTTCCCGGTGTCGGCGCTCGTCGCTGGGACCGGTTCCTTCGCTTCCCTGAGCGGCTTTCCGTTCGAACTGCTGGGCCTGCTCGCGCTTCTCATCTTCTTCCTCATGGCGGCAACGAGCCACGACTTCTGGCTGGCGAACCTCTCGCCGCGTGTGTGGAAGCGGATGCACATGCTCGTCTACCTCGGCTATGCGTTCGTGCTGTTTCACGTCGCGCTCGGCGCGCTCCAGTCCGAGCGGAGCCCCGTCTTTGCCGTCACGCTGGTGATCGGGGCGGTGGCTCTTGTGGTCCTGCACGCTACGGCCGGCGTGCGCGAATGGCGGAAGGACGCGCGGGGCGTCGAGGCGAGCGCCGCGAACGGCTGGGTCGACGCGGGCGACGTGGGGGACATCCCTGAGAACGGCGCGAAGGTTGTCTGTCTCAAGGGTCGAGGCCGCGTCGCGGTGTTTCGCTCCGGCGGCACGGTTTCGGCCGTCTCGAACGAGTGCGCTCACCAAGGGGGGCCTCTCGGCGAGGGCAGGATCATCGACGGCTGCATCACCTGCCCGTGGCATGGGTACCAGTACTTGCCGGGCAACGGGCAAAGCCCACCCCCCTTCACGGAGCGAATTCCGACCTACGAGGTGCGCCTGCACGGTCGCCGGATCATGTTGAACCCCGAGGCGCTGGCCCCCGGGACTCCGGTCAAGCCGGCGGTGATTCCGGCGCACCTCGCGGGAGGCAATCCATGACAGTCGGCCCCGAGTCCCGCGGGTTCTATGTCGGCTATCGCTCACTACCCCGGCGCCATGCCGTGTTTCTCGCCCTGATGGTGCCCCCGCTTGCGTTGAGCGTTGCGCTCTTCGCGGCCGCGATCACCGCGCTGCAACGCGACCCCGGCACTGGCGAGTGGCAGGCGGGTCTCGCCCAGCGCTGGGAGGGAACGCTGATCGCCGACCCATACCCGATGCTGTTCACGGAGGCCGGGGAGGAGTACCTCCTGGTAGAAGTGGGCAAGCGAGGCCCGCGATCAGATATCGGCGTGCACCGTGGTCGGCGTGTTCGCGTCGAAGGCTGGCTGCTTGAACGGGACGGGCGCCGGATGATCGAGTTGGCGCCCGAGTCCGGGGCGATCACGCCGCTTGCGGGCGGACCGCGACGGGTTCCCGAGCACGAGGGTCTGGGGTCCGTCGCGTTGCGCGGCGAGATCGTGGACAGCAAGTGCTATCTCGGGGCCATGAAACCGGGGGATGGAAAGGCACACAAGGCCTGCGCCACGCTCTGCGTCGAGGGAGGCATCCCGCCGATGCTCGTCGCGACCGGCCCTGATGGAACGTTGCGTTTCATCCTGCTCACAGACTCCGCGAGATCCCGTGCAAACGCGCTCGTCCTGCCGTTCATCGCCGAACCTGTAGAAGTCGAGGGAACCCTCGCGCGAACCGGCTCGACGCTCTCGCTCGCGGTCGAACGCGTCCGGCGGATCAGCGAGTGACGGCGCGTTCACCGCTCGACGGCGATATCGGTCAGGTTCTCGGCGTTCCATGCCCCACCGAAGCTCGGCTCCCAGTAGTAGCGCACGAAGGCGTTTGCGGAGGAGTAACCGAAGACGTTGAGGCTGCTGTTCGAGCCTGCCATGCCGGTGAGCGGCGGTCCGATGACGGGCGTGCCGACAGGGACGGTATCGGAGAGCGAGGTGATGGCCCAGCCGTCATCGACGCGTGCGGGTGACCACCAGTAGACGATGATTTCGCCGGTGTCCTTGTCCGCGCCGACGACGTTGAGGCCGTCCCAGGTCGAGACATAACTGGAGACAGTGGCTGGATCGAGGAGCGCACCGTTGGTCTCGGCGGTGAGGTCGCTCTGGACCCACTGTCCGCCGAACGAAGGCACCCACCAGGTCACCTTGATGTGCCCATCCTGGCCGACACCGGCGATATTGATGCCCTGCCAGGAGGTGAGGTAGACGGTGAGTCCGCCGACGAGCGGCTCAGCGCCGTAGAGCGTTGTCAGGTCATTGACCGTCCACGCCGAGAGTCCCGGCGCCCACCAGACGGACCAGATCGCACCGTCGGCGTCGAGGCCGACGACGTTCAGTCCGCCCCAGGCGGTTGAGAAGGAGATCAGCCCGGAGTAGTCGGGCGTGGGCAGCCCGGCGGGCTCGAGGGACTTGGTGGAGATGTTTTCGAAGCTCCACCGGAAGCCGCTTGCGTCATGCGCTCCGTTCTGGAAGTAACGGGCGACGTGGCCGTCGGCGGTCAGGCCGGTAAGGTGGACGGTGTCGTCCGGGGCGACCATGACGCCGAGTTCGGCGGCGATCGCGACACCGCCGAATGCCTCGGTGGTGAGGTTGCGGAAGCTCCAGGTGCCGTCGGCCGCGCCGGTGTAGAGGACGAGGCCCTGCGCCGAGATCGCCGCGGCGTAGGCCCGGCTGTCCTTCGGGTCGATCCAGGCGACGGTCTTGCCGGTGATGTTCGGTCCGCCGGCGACGCGGACGAGATCGACCTCGAACCAGGTTCCGTCGTGCCCCAGTTCGTAGATGACGGAGCGATCGAACTGGTTGGTCGCGGGAACGACGATGACGGGGGCGGATGGGGGCGTATTTCCCCCGCCGTCTCCCGGCGCGGCCCTGGTGCCGACGGCGAAGACCGGGACGGAGGTGGAGCCGAACTCCGTGCTCTGGCCGATGATGGTTCGACCGTCCGGGCCGATGACGAGCCTGAACTCTGCCTTGGTGTCGCGTTCTTCGAGAACGAGGGTGGAGCCTGAGACTCGCCAGAACCCTCGTTCGAGTGCGTCGCGCTTGCCGTCGTCGTACTCGTCGAGGTCGTAGATCTTGTAGTCGCCGTCGTCTTCGAGGTCGAGGAAGAGCTGTCGGAAATCGATCCCGCCGCCGTTGGTGTTGCCGTAGGCGAGTAGATAGCCGCCGATCATGGTGCTGAAGGTCTGTGATCCGTCGGCGACGACGGCGGCGCCGAGCGTGACGGCGCCGTCGCCGGCGCGCATGTCTGCCCAGACGAGGACGCCGCCGGCGGCGGAGAGGTAGGCGTATTCCTGCCGGGCGGTTCGCAGGACGCCGTCGGCGGACACGGTGTCGATGTTGCTCGACGAGTGTGGGAGCGTGCCGTAACTGGCGCTCCAGTCGAAGCGTCCGTCACCGACGGTGAGCCGCCCCGTGGAGCTGAAGAACCGTGTCGGCATGGATCCGCTGTTGTACCCGATGGCGGTGTAGCGGTAGGACTCCTCGAAGTTGGTCTGCTTGGCGGCGCGGTTGTGGTCGAGGAGGAGTTCGAGTTCCTTGCTGGACGTGCCGTACTCGCCGTACCACCAGCCGAGGGAATAGCCGTCGCCGCTCAGGAAGCGGGCGCCGTTGGATTCGGCGAGCGAGCCGAGCAGCCCGCGATCGGGCGTCCGTTGAAAGCGCCCGTCCGAGAGGTTGGTGATGCTGTTGTAGAGGATGTTGCCGTCGCGCTGGCGGTCGTTGGCGCCGCTGACGTAAACGTCGCCGGACGCCGTGAACTCGGGGCTGAGCACGCTCTCCTGCGCGAAGGTGCGGCCGACAAGCACCGGCCCCGACGCGCCGTAGATGAATCCGACACCCGCGAAGTCGGTGGCGAACAGGACGCGGGATTCGAGAGACTCCAGCGAGAATCTGGCGGTCATGGTTCGCTCCGTGGGGACGGCGCACAAGCGTTCGGATCGATGACGTGCGGTCTTGCTCTGTGGGTCGAGCGCCCCGGATCATCCACGGGGCACGGCCCGCCCGACGCGGTCAGCGTGCGTGTACGACCGCCCGGCATCCGGCCACGATCATACGGCGCTCGAGGCGGGGCGGATTCACGGCGGGCAAGAACGAAAAAACGGGCCGCCCGCGCGGGGCGACCCGTCGTGTGGTTGCACGTTGCGCCGCGGCGGGCGCGCTTCGTTCAGGCCACGAGATCCTTGAGGCCCTTCATCGGGCGCACCTTGACGACGTTGCGTGCCGGCTTGGCCTTGAACATCGTCTCCTCGCCGGTGAAGGGGTTGATGCCCTTGCGGGCCTTGGTCGCGGGCTTGCGCTGCACGAGAACCTTCATCAGGCCGGGCACAACGACGACGCCGGGCCCCTTCTTGCTGAGGTCGGCCTCGATGAGGCTCGACAGGCCGTTGAACAGCGCGACGGCCTGCTTCTTGCTGATCCCGGCCTGATCCGCGAGGACCGAGTAGACCTCGCTCTTGGTGCGTGTCTTGCTCGCCGCGGTGATCTTCGCCGGTTTCTTCGCCGCGGGAGCGCTCGCCGACTTCCGTGCAGCCTTCTTCGCTTTCTTCGCCATAGGTGGACTCCGTAACCTCCTGTTTGTGTCCGAACGATTCGGCCAACGAATCCGCGGGTTGTAACGCGGCCAGAACCGTTCGGCAAGTGGCTCCGGGGCAAAAAAACCGAAAAAACCAGCGGTTGTGGAGAATTCTTCGCTTCCGCCGACTCGGTGGGGGGACCGACGTGGTCCACGTTCATACCGTCGAACCGGCCGAAAACAGCCCCTCCGGAAGGGGGTTGTGCCGCCGGACTACCGTTGCCGCATGACGGATTCACGAGACCACGCCGGTTCATCCGCCCCCGTGATCGCGGTTACTCGACGCATTCCCGGGGCGATCCGCGTCGAGGGCGCGGAGGTTCGTATCGCGGGGGACAAGGTCTTGTCGCCCAGCGAGTTGCGCGATTTCGCCCGGGATGCCTCGATCCTGGTCACCATGTACACGGACCGCGTGGACGAGGCGCTGCTTGAAGCGGCGGGGCCGCGGTTGCGCGGGGTCTGCAACTTCGCGGTAGGCGTGGACAACTTCGACTTCGGGGCGTGTCGGCGGCGTGGCGTCGTCGTGACGAACACCCCCGACGCGGTCACCGAAGGCACCGCCGACATGGCCTGGGCCTTGGCGCTCGCCGCGGCCCGGAGGGTGGTCGAGGGGGATCGGTTCGCACGGTCGGGCGATTGGAAGCGCCACGGACCGCTGGGCATGGCCGAGTTCATGGGTCTGGATTTCACGGGCCGGACCCTGCTGATCGTCGGAGCTGGCCGGATCGGGTTCGCGACTGCGCTTCGCTCCCGGGGCTGGGGGATGCGCGTCCTGTACGTCGCCCGGTCGCGTCACTGGGAGTTCGAACTCGCCCCGCTCGCCGCCCAGCGGGTTTCGCTCGAAGACGGGCTTGCGAAGGCGGACCTCGTGAGCGTTCACGTGCCGTTGACGCCAGAGACCCGGCACATCATCGACGCTCGTGCGATCGGGCTGATGAAGCCCACCGCGATCCTCGTGAACACCGCCCGCGGCCCGGTGGTGGACGAGGCCGCGCTGGCGTCCGCCTTGAAGGAACGCCGGATTTGGGGGGCGGGGCTTGACGTTTTCGAGCGAGAGCCGGAGGTGCATCCCGACCTGCCGGGCCTGGACAACGTGGTGATGACGCCGCACCTGGGCAGCGCGGCCGTCCGGTACCGCGAGATGATGACGGAGATGGTCGCTGAGAACGCGCGGGCGATCCTGGCGGGGCGTGAGCCGCCGAACCGGGTGTGTTGATCGCTATCTGCGGGGGGTTCGGGTCGAGAAGTGCAGTTCCAGGTATCGCGCGACGTAGTCCACGATCGACTCAGCCTCCGGGATGTCGGGGTTGCTTGTCGCGCCGAGCGGTTCGAAGCGCATGCCTTTGAACCGCACGACCGCCTCTTCGACCGACAGGCCGTGCTGGATGGCGAGGCTGAACGCCCGGCAGAAGGCCTGCGCCATGCCTGAGAGGGCGGTACCCTCCTTGGAAATCTTGAGGAAGATCTCGCCCGGCCGCCCGTCCGGGTAGAGGCCGATGGTCAGGTACCCCTCGTGGCGGTCAACGCGGAACTTGTGGGTGACAGAATCCCGCGTCGTCGGCAGCGCAGCGCGTGTGGCGATCATCGGGGAGGGTTCCTCGTGCTTGCGGGGAGGCTGACCGGCCATTACGACACCGTAGCCTGCCGGTCGCCGGTTCCGCAGCCTCTGGGCCGGGTCGATATCGGCCCCGTTTGGGACCGCCGTTCAGTTATTGACGCAAGGGGTGCCTTTCTCTTGCCCAGCGGGGTTGCTCCGAGGCCGGGTAGGGTCGATACTTCCCTGCCGTGTCTCGGGCTGCCCAGCATCAACACGACGCCTCCCCCCTGCGAGGGGCAACCATCGGGCTGCCGGTCCTGATGCTCGTCGCGCTGGCGATGAGCCTCGCCACGGCAGCGGTGGAGGCCACCGGTTCAGGCCGCCCCGCGGCGCGAATCGAGTTGCGCGGATTGGTCGATGGTGGCTCGGTGGGGCAGGCGACTTTCGCCGTTCGTGCCGGCGCCATGGCCGGGGGCACGCAGCCACTTCCCGCGGGGGGGGCCGCTTGTGGAACGCCGATCTGGCACGATGCGGACACGCCGACGTGTCGCCGGTGGCTGGTTCTGACGCAGCTCGACCTGCCGCCACCCGCGTCTGCCTGAGCCGCCGTCGCGTCGGCGCATTCGTGCCGCGCCCGTTTCTCCACATTCACGAACCACCGCAGGGGTACGACCCCGACAACCACGCTTGACCGCGGTGTCGCCCGAACTTGGGCCGACAATCGGCGTGTCAGAAGCAGAAAGAGAACGCATCATGCCTGCACAGCAGGGCATTCCGATCGTCGGCCCGATCCTGAACCGCATCATCGGCACGCGCAACGAGCGTTTCGTGCGCAAGTACACAGCCCGGGTCGAGGCCATCAATGGGATGGAGGGGGACATCACCCGTCTCT
The DNA here is from genome assembly GCA_030263455.1 of Synechococcales cyanobacterium CNB. NCBI lineage: Bacteria > Bacillati > Cyanobacteriota > Cyanophyceae > Synechococcales > Synechococcales cyanobacterium CNB. The sequence goes on along the minus strand of SZOZ01000006.1, from coordinate 52,769 downwards.
CGGACGAGCAACTCCGGGCGAAGACGGCCGAACTGCGCGAGCGCGTCGCCAAGGGCGCGAAGGCCGACGACGTTCTCGTCGAGGCGTTCGCGGTTGCGCGCGAGGCGATGGACCGTGCCGTCGGCATCCGCAACATCCTGAACCCGGCGCACGGCTTCGACCCGTCGAGCCTTCCGGCGGCGGTGCGCTCGACCTACGACCGCGTGAAGTCCGAGGCGGATGCCCTGCCGCTTGTCATCCCGAAGACGTGCGTGGTGGAGCCGGGCAAGCCGACGCCGCAGGGTGAGCCGGACGAGAAGGACGAGTTCCTTGGCTGCGTGGAGCCGGTGCCGGGCTGGGCGCGGGTCGAGATTCCGGTCGAGTTGTACCGGGCCGTGCGGGACCTGTACCCCGAGAGCAAGCCGCCGTTCCGGGCCAGGCCGTTCGACGTGCAGTTGATCGGCGGCATGGTGCTGAGCCAGGGCAAGATCGCGGAGATGAAGACGGGCGAGGGGAAGACGATCGTCGCGCCGCTGGCGACGTACCTCGCCTGTCTCCAGCGGTTCCAGGTGCACGTCGTGACGGTGAACGATTACCTGGTGCAGCGTGACCGCGACTGGACGTTCCCGTTCTTTCACGCCCTCGGGCTGACGGTGGGCGCGATCCACCCGATGCACATCCAGCCCGAGGACCTGAAACGCTGGATGTACCGGTGCAACGTGGTCTACGGCACGACGGCCGAGTTCGGATTCGATTACCTGCGTGACAACATGAAGCGGTCGGTGGATCAGCAGGTGCAGCGCAAGCGTCAGTTCGCGATCGTGGACGAGGTTGATTCGATCCTGATCGACGAGGCCCGCACGCCGCTGATCATCTCCGGGGCTGCGCACGAGGAGCAGCCCCGCTACGAGCTCGCCGACCGTCTGGCGCGCCACCTCGTGGAGAAGCACAAGCCCTGGGCGGAGGCGGATGCCGAGGTGCAGCGGTGCAAGGAGCGGATCAAGGGGCTGGAGGGGGACATCCGGCAGGTGCGGGACCGCGGGCGCATCCCCGACCTGCAGAAGCAGCTCGCGGCCGCGAAGCGGGAGCTGCCCGAACTGGAGCGCCGGCGCGACAAGTTCACGCAGTACTACGACGCCCAGATGGACCGCAAGCAGTGCCACCTGACGCACGACGGCATCGCGGAGGCGCAGCGTGCGGCGGGGGTCGGGTCGTTCTACGTCGATGAGAACATGGACGTGCCGCACCTGCTGGAGAACGCGCTGCGGGCGCACGTGATCTATCAGCGTGACCGCGACTACGTGGTGCTCGACGTGCCGGATCGGTTTACGGGACGGTCGGAGCCGAGCATCGTGATCGTGGACGTGAACACGGGCCGGCCGATGGTGGGTCGGCAGTGGTCGGACGGGCTGCACCAGGCGGTGGAGATCAAGGAGCGCGTCCCTGTGAAACAGGAGACGCAGACGATCGCGACGGTGACGATCCAGAACTTCTTCAAGATGTACCGGCGTCTGTCGGGGATGACGGGCACGGCCGACACCGAGGCGCAGGAGTTCCACGACATCTACAAGCTCGACGTGGTGAGCATCCCCACGAACAAGCCGGTGATCCGGCGGGACTACGACGACCTGGTCTTCCTGCGGGTGCGCGACAAGTGGGAAACGATCGTGGACGAGATCAAGGCGTTCCACGACGTTGGGCGGCCCATCCTCGTCGGCACGACCAGCGTGGAGAAGAGCGAGACGCTGGGCAAGATGCTCGCCCGCAAGCACCAGATCAGGCATGAAATCCTCAATGCGAAGCAGCACGAGCGCGAAGCCCACGTCATCGCCGAAGCCGGCTCGCTCGGCGCGGTGATGATCGCCACGAACATGGCGGGGCGCGGCACGGACATCCGCCTGGGCCGGTTCAACCGGGAACAACTCCTCGACCACTGGCTCCGGCGGGGCATCTGCTCGCGTGAACTCACCGTGAACGCGAGCGAGGAGGAGCTGCGTGGGAACGTCTACCGCAAGATCGCGCCCCAGGAGCTCGGGCTGAAGAAGCGTGAGGCCGAGGAGATGCCTTTCGCGGAACTGGAGCTGCGCCTGCTTCGCCACTGGGCGGAGAAGCACACCTGGATGGGGGCCAGGAAGGCGGAGACTGCCTCAGCCGACGAGCTGCGTGCCGAGCTTGACGCGACTGGTCGTTGCCTTCTGCACCGCATCCGCTGGTTCGAGGACGTCGAGGACATGGGTGGGCTGCACGTCATCGGCACGGAGCGTCACGAGAGCCGGCGCATCGACAACCAGTTGCGAGGGCGTTCAGGCCGCCAGGGGGACAACGGCTCGAGCCGATTCTTCGTGTCGCTCGAGGACGACCTGATGAAAATGTTCGCGGGCGAGACGACCATGCGCATCCTGTCTCGGCTTGGCATGAAGGAGGGCGACGCCATCGAGCACCCGATGCTCTCCAAGAGCGTTGAGCGCGCCCAGCGCAAGGTCGAGGAGCGCAACTTCCAGGTCCGCAAGAACATCCTCGAGTACGACGAGGTGATGGAGCACCAGCGGCAGTACTTCTACGGGCTGAGGCAGCGCGTGCTCGAGGGGCGCGACGTGCGCGGTCTGATCTTCGAGTACATCGAGGAGTCCGTCGATGACGCCTGTGCCGAATACCTGGACCCGGGCTACCCCGCCGAGTGCGTCGCGGAGTTCGCCCGCGAACGGCTCGACTGCTCCGTCCCCCCCGAGCGGCTCCGCGGCAAGGACGCGGACGAGATGGACGCTGTCGTTCGTCGCATCGCCGCCGAGGAAGTTCGCCACATGATCGACGTGACGCTCGGCGAGTACATGCCGGTCGAAGGCTCGGAGGTCAGCGTCGATTTCGACTCCGCCGGCCTGATCAACTGGGCGAAGTCGCGGTTTGGCGTCGAGCTGGACGCGGCCGAACTCCGTGAGGGCGGGGCCCAGGAGCGACGCGCCGTGTACGAGCGGCTCTGCCAGGCCGCGGAGCGGCGCATCGAGCAGGCGGACCTCTCGGGGATCGCGCAGTTCGTCGAGTCTGACTACGGCGTGCGCCGTCTCTCGGATTGGGTGAAGAACAAGTTCGGGTTCGAGATCGGTGCCGAAGCGTTGCGCGAAGCGATCGAGGACGAGGAACGCACACCGCAGATGCTCATCATGGAGCAGGCTGAGAAGCTCTACGAACGCCGGGAGGTCGAGTACCCCGTGGACTTCATGATGCAGCTGACGATGAACGCGGCGCGGCAGTCGCCGACCGAGGCGCTGCGCCAGCTGGCGGACTGGGCGAACCGGCGCTTCGGCCTGAACTGGACGGAGGAGCGCGTCCGAACGACACCGCCGCAGCGCATCCGGGGTGAACTGCTCGAGGCCTCGCAGCGTTTCGTGCGTGAGCGGGTGATTGAGAGGGAGATCGAAGCCGCCCTCGCCTGCCCGGACGACGCCGCTCTCGATCGGCACCTGTCCGAGCGATTCGGCGTCGGCCTGCCGGACCGGCTGCGATACCTCGAACCATCTGAGCGACCCGACGCGGTCCGCGCCCGCGTCGAGAACCTGCTCCGTGCCGAGTTGCTCTACCTCGAACGCACGATCCTGCTCGAGATCTTCGACGGCGCGTGGAAGGACCATCTCTACGCGATGGACCAGCTCCGCGACGCGATCGGGTTCAGGGCGTTCAGCCAGCGCGATCCGCGCATCGAGTACAAGCGAGAAGGTTCACGCCTCTTCCAGGACATGAACGAGGGCATCCGGGACCGCGTCACGGACTACGTCTTCAAGGCTCGGCTGATGCCGAGCGGTGGTCCCGGCGGTCCGGGCGGCGGTGGGGGGGGGGGCATGGGTGCGCCGGCGCCGGGCCAGCCGCTGCGCCCTGCCGTTCGGCCGGTTCCCGCGCCTCCGAGCCGCCCGGCTGGAGCGCCCCCGATGACACCCGTGGGCGGTTCGATCATGGGGCCGGGTCTCGACGCGCGACCGATGGCCCAGCCCGCCGCTTCGGTGCCGCCGAAGCCCGAGGATGGCACCGCCCGGGACGGGAAGGACAAGGCCCCGCCGACTGTGACGGACGAGTCCGCGCGGGCGGCTCTCGCTGCGGACCGAAAGGAGCCTCGCAAGCGATAGTCCTTCCGGAAGAGGGCCGCGAGGCGGAACGGATCGCGCCGGGGCGGCGTATGTCTGGGAGAGGGCGAGGCCGAGGGGTTATGCTTCGCCCATGCACCGCTTCGGCGGCACGCTACGGAGATGCGGCATGACGGCAACACACGGAATCATCCCGATGCAACGCTCGGCCTTCACGCTCGTGGAGATGCTCGTCGTTGTGGCGATTCTCGCCCTGCTCGTCGGCCTGACCGTGACGGTCGGCACCAAGATGACGAACTCGAGCCGAGCATCGGCGACGGCGAACACCATCCGCGTGCTCGACAACTCGCTCGCCGAGTGGATCGCGTCCGAGGGACAGATCCCCGCGTCACAACTCCCGCCACCGGCGGGCATCACCGGACGGGCCTCCATCCCGATGGTCGATGGGCGGCCGGACAACGCCAAGGAAGACGACCCCGCGAATCCGACGGTTACGCTGTACACGGCGTTGGTGATGCAGTCAGCTGCCGTCGCACCCGCGCTGCAGTCGCTGGACACGAAGTATGCCAAGCCGACGGTGGTTGACTTTGGGGTCAGCGGGGCGCCGACGGCCTACAAGGCCCTGAACGTCGTCGATGCCTGGGAACGCCCGATCCGCTTCGTTCATCCCGCCTACCACGGCGGATACGGAGATTACTACAACGACAAGAACGTCAAGGTCAGCCGAGCGAACATGAGCGTGAAAGTCGATGGAACGCCGGTCGCGCTCAACTTCAGGCGGTCCTACCGACCGTGGAGCGCGACCGATCCGCTGCGCACCTCGAAGTGGGTCGGAGACGCGGACGAGGGCATCTGCCCCGGTGGCCGTCCGTACTTCTACTCCGCGGGTCAGGACGGCGACCCCGGCACCCGCTCGGACAACGTCTACACGGTCGAGCCGCAGTACCCTGCGGAGACGGCCCGATTCAAGTAACGCCTCCGACCTGTTTCCCTGTATCAGCCGGAGCGTCAGGACAGCCCTGCCGGCCGTGCTTCCTGCCGGTCCGTGAAGGGGGCTATACTCGGCGGCATCGGCGAGCGATCATCCATCGCCTGCCGGAGGACAAACGGGACCACGGGGTGTAGCGCAGCTTGGTAGCGCGTCTCGTTCGGGACGAGAAGGTCGGAGGTTCAAATCCTCTCACCCCGATTGCCGCATAAGGCCCGCAGGTCAAGGACTTGCGGGGCTTTTGTTTTTGAGAGGTTGAACGCTCGCTCTTTGCACAAGCTCTCGGCGTAACGGCAGTCCCGCCCGGCGATGATGAATCCGGCGCCTCCATCGCGTAGCATTCATCACATGAGCCCCCGCGACACGATCGGCACGATCCTGGATATCCATGCGATGATCAACGGGTTTATCATCGCGGCAGTCGAAGACGTTCCGGAATCCCGCATGACCGAGCAGCCGGGCACGATCGTCAACCACCCGGCGTGGACGCTGTCGCATCTCAATGCGTACGCAGGAGTACTGCTGTCGACACTCGACGACCCGAGCGTGCCGACGGCAGATGCCGAGATGGAGCGGTTCGGGTATGGCACCACGCCCGTGCCTGACCGTGCTGCCTACGCGACGAAGCGCGAACTGCTTGACCGGTTCGGAGACCGGAACGCGCGCCTAGCCGCGGTCGTTGCGGCGAAGCACCCGGACTACTTCCCGAGACCATCGCCGGAGAAGTTTCACCCTTACTCGCCGACCATCGGGCACATCGCCATCACGCTGCTTGTAGCACACCCGCCGCATCACCTGGGCCAGCTGAAGCAGTGGCGCAGCGCCGCCGGAATCGCCGAAAGGGCTTGACGGCGGGTGGAGTGACGAGCGAGACGTTTTCCAGCGAACGCGCCGTGAACGTGCCGATTTCATCGGACGGATAGCGGAAGCAGAGGATCGCGAAAGCTCCGGAGTTCGAGCGTCAACACCCGAACGCTCTCGAAGAAAAGTTCTCTTGGTATACTGGAACCCTGATTTGATGCACCGGCATGGGGATTCGTGTTGGGTATAATCCCGATATGACGGTCAAAGAGATCCTCGCGCAACTCGAGGCTCTGGGTGACAAGGCTCGGCGAAGGCACAACGCGAACGCCGGCGCTCCGGAGAACCAGTTCGGCGTAAAGATGGGCGACATCCGCGCGTTGGCGAAGAAGATCAAGTCCGATCACGACCTCGCGCTCAAACTCTGGGAGACGGGCAACGTCGAGGCGCAGTTTCTGGCCACGCTCATCATCAAGCCCGGATCGCTTTCCGCGGGCGAACTCGACAGGCTGACGCGCACCGTTGCCTTCTCGTACGTCGCGGACTGGCTGAACACCCATGTCGTGAAGGATCACCCTGCGAATGAAGCGCTGCGTGTGAAGTGGATGGCGGACAAGGATCGGTGGGCAGCCCGAGCCGGCTGGCAGCTCACCGCCGGCGTGGTGAGCGCGAAGGCCGAGGGGCTTGACCTGCCAGCACTGCTGGATCGGATCGAGCGTGAGATGCCCAGCGCCGCGCCGGAGGTGCAGTGGACGATGAACAACACGCTCGCGGCGATCGGCATCCACCACGCCGAACACCGGGAACGCGCGATCGCCATCGGCAGGGCGATCGGGCTGTACCGAGACTGGCCGGTCTCGAAGGGATGCACGCCGCCGTATGTGCCTGTGTGGGTCGAGGAGATGGTGAAGCGGAAGCGGTGAGGCCCCGTCTTCCAGCACGACGGTCCTGTCGGCCACGGCGTGTATCATGGCGAACGGGAACCCGAACGCCGACCGCGCAGCGCGAGAGCGCTCATGCGATCGTGAACGAGAATGATCGAGCCGATGGGAGAAGGCGGAGCACGATACGGGCGTGGAATCCAGCGTCGCCGTGGCTTGCGTCCCGGCGCGTTCGCGTTCGTGCTGGCGTTGGGGTGCTTTGCGCTTTCCTGCGGCACCGCGGTTGCGCAGCCTGCCGCCGGGGCGGAAGGTCAGGGGCCGGTCCGTGCGCCGGAGTGGGATGCCCTGTTCGTGCGCACGATCGGCTGGACCGGCGCGGACGGCGCCGCGAGCGTGGTTCTCTCTCCCGGCCGTGTGTTATGGCTCTTCGGCGACACCTGGATCGGGCCTGTACGGGACAATCGGCACACGGAAGGGTCGGTGATGGTGAACAACACGATCGCCGTTCACCAAGCCGAGCAAATGAGCGAGGCGCCGGAACGGGCTGAGTTTTTCTGGGATGAATCGGGCATCCGGCCTGCCTCGTGGGCGACGCCGGAGCAGCCTAGCGAGTGGTTCTGGCCGGCGGGCGGGGGGCTTGTCGTGCGCGATGGCGGCGAGCCGCGGCTGCTCGTGTTCATGACGAGACTCTCACGGCGCGACGAGCCGGACAGCGTCTGGAACTTCACATGTCGCGGCAGCACGCTGCTGACGATCAAGAATCCCGACGACGATCCGTCGAAGTGGCGGGTCGTTCAATCCACGCTGACGTCGATCGCGGCCGAAGCGCCGTTGGAACGCACTTGGGGAACGGCAGTGGTGCCCGATCCCGAGGATGCGGCCTCTCTGCTCGTCTTCGGGATCGATGGGACGGAGCCGCTCAACAAGCGAGCGCTGCTTGCCCGCGCGCCGGTCTCGTCGGTCGATCGGTTCGAGACGTGGAGTTTTCGTACAGCGGACGGATGGTCGGGTGTGCCGGGCGAGGCGGTCTCTGTCTCCGGGAACGTCGCGAGCGAGGTCTCGATCCACGAGATCAGCGATCGATTTTCGGGGAAGCATTTCGTCATGATCTACAGCGAGCCGCCGCTGGGCGCGGGCATCATGGCCCGCACCGCGTTGCGGCCGGAAGGGCCGTGGTCCGAACCTGTTCGGCTCTACGAGTGCCCGGAGCCGGGATTGGATCCGAGGAACCTGGTCTACAGCGCGAAAGCGCACCCGCACCTATCGCGCGAAGGTGAGTTGCTGGTTTCGTACTGCGTGAACAGCACGGACTTCCGGCACATGGCAGCGAATGCCGATCTGTACCTGCCGCGATTCGTGCGGGTGCCGCTGGCGCACCTTCCCGTTCCGTTCGGCGAGTGAGCGAGCTACGATGGTGCATGAGCACGCGCGCCTATGCCGCCCGGTCCGCCACTTCGCCGCTCGGTCCGCACACGATTGTTCGGCGTGTGCCGATGTCGAGCGACGTGGCGATCGACATCCTGTTCTGCGGCGTGTGCCATTCTGATCTTCACATTGCGCGTAACGAGTGGGGCTTTACCGTGTATCCGGTGGTGCCTGGGCACGAGATTCTCGGGCGCGTGACGGCGATCGGCGGCGCGGTGAAGAAGTTCAAGGTGGGCGACCTCGCCGCGGTGGGGTGCCTCGTGGACTCGTGCCGAACGTGCTCGAGTTGTCGGCTGGGGCTGGAGCAGTTCTGCCTGGCGGGGTCGGTGTTCACGTATAACGGGCCGGACAAGCACTCTGGCGGCGTGACCTACGGCGGGTACTCGGAGTCGATCGTCGTGGACGAGGCGTTCACGCTGAAAGTTCCGGGGAACCTCGAGCCTGCGTCGGCCGCGCCGCTGCTGTGCGCCGGGATCACGACCTACTCGCCGCTGCGTCGTTGGAACGCGACGAAGGGGCGGAAAGTGGGCATCGTCGGCCTCGGTGGCCTCGGACACATGGGCGTGAAGTTCGCGCGCGCGTTCGGGGCGCACACGGTGCTGTTCACGACTTCTCCCGGCAAGGCGGAGGACGGGCGGCGCCTTGGGGCTGATGAGGTCGTCATCTCGAAGGACAAGGACGCCATGGCGAAGCACGCCGGCTCCTTCGACATGATCCTCGACACGGTGTCGGCAGATCACGACATCAACGCCTACCTGTCGCTGCTGAAACTGGATGGGACGCTGGTGTTGGTGGGGGTGCCGGCGCAGCCGCTCGCGTTGTCGGCGATGGGGCTGCTCATGCCTCGGCGCCAGATCGCCGGCTCGCTGATCGGCGGGATCGCGGAGACGCAGGAGATGCTGGATTTCTGCGGTCGCCACGGCGTGGCGTGCGACGTCGAGATCATCCCGATCCAGCGGATCAACGAGGCGTACGAGCGGATGCTCCGCGGCGACGTGAAGTACCGCTTCGTGATCGACATGGCGTCGCTGAAACAGTGAACACCCCAGGGGCGCGCGGAACCGGGGACGCGTCGGGCGTCCCCGGTTGGTCACGCCTTGCGGCCCCTCGCTGGCGGATCAGCCCTTGAGCGCGCTGAGCGGAGCGCCGAAGTTGATGTGGAAGGGCGCGCCGTCCACGACCAGCGCGGGGACGGACTTGACGCCCGCTTTCTCGGCCTCGGCGATCCGATTCTTCTGCTGCCCGAGGTGGACGATCTCGACCTTGAAGCGTCCCCGGTCGAGCGACTCGGCGATGGTGCGCTCGGCCTGAACGCAAACCGGGCAACCGGCGTGGTAGAACGTTGCGGTTTTCATGGTGTTCTCCTGTCTCTCACACGTCACGATTCGGGCAGGACCGGGAGCGGACCGTCCGCACCGAGAGGCCTGCCTCGGATAAACAGCTGCCAGAGCCGGTGGCGATCGGCTACGCCGGCGGCCGAGTGGTCGCGGCAGTCGAGCCGCAGGTCAGCATCGCCGATGGGGGTATTGACGAACGCGCAATGATGGGGTCGCTCGCGATCAGCGTGAGCGTTGGGACGGAAGTACGTGCATGACGGGCACATGCGCGACAGGGGGATCAGTCCGTCCTCCTGAAGCGAGCGGATCATCTTCACGAGACCACGCACGAACACGGCACGCTCGTCGGCGTCGAGCGAGTCGATAGCCCGCAGCAGGAAGTCGGGCCACTGGGTGGCCTGTTTGGCTGCCCGTCGGCCCGAGGCGGTGAGTCGCACGAGCACCACCCGGCCGTCCTCCTTCGATCTCGATCGCGTGACGAAGCCCTTGCGTTCCAAGGCGGCTACGGCGTCGCTGACGGTTGGTTGCGATACCGCCAGTTCAGCGGCTAGGGTGGAGATCGGCGTGTCGTTGTGCCGACGGGCTTCGAGCAGGGCGAGTACTTGGGACTGGGTTGGGGTGAGTCCGCTCCGGCCCGCCTCGGCCCAGGCGTGGTGGCGAAGCACGAGGCCGATCTTGACAAGCCCGGCGGTGAGGTGATGTTCCTGGTTCCCGAGCACGGTTCGGCCTCAATAGGTAGGAGTCCTATACAATATCCGTCGGCTTCCACGAGTCAAGCATCCGTGGGGCGGCTCTGCAGCCGTGTGCGGGGCGGAGCGATCGTTCCTGCCGACCCGTGGGGTTCGGGCACCCCTAGGCTGTTGTGATGGAGCCGACGCGAAAGGCTGTGCCGACGCCTCCGTTGCGCAGACATGCAGCGTTGCAACCGCTGTCGCGTGAGCACATGAGCGGGTTGATTCAGGCCCGGAGCCTGCTCCGAGCGTCCCGCGATGGCCCGGGAGCCGGAGCCAGAGCGGTGGAAGCGTTCATGCGTGTCTGGCGTGCCGAGGTCAGCGAGCACTTCGATGACGAGGAGCGGCTTCTCATCCCGCTCATCTCGGATGCCGCGTCACGAGATCGACTGCTGCGCGAGCACGCGGAGATTCGCGCGGTGGTCGAGGAGTGCGGAAACGATCCCGTGGGCGCGGGAAGGCAGCCTGCGCTGCTGGCCAGGCTCGGATCACTCCTGCACGATCACATCCGCTGGGAAGAGCGCGTGCTGTTCGAGGCGATCCAGCGCGATCATCCCCAGGCGCTGACATCCCTGCTTGGGGAGGCGGTCGAGATCGAGCGTGTGCGTCCCGGGGCGCGTCGCCGTCGCGCGATTGACGACGGGGGAGGGTCGGGAGTGGAGGGTCGAACGCCATGAGCGAAGGGCGTGTGCGTGAGGCCCCGTCGGACCGGTTTGACGCGCCGTTCCTTGAGTTTGACCTCAGGGCTGAGATCGCCGCATTGCGCGCCGAATCCGCGCCGGCACGGCATGGTCATCGTCAGAAGACGCTCTACAAGAGCGGCAGGCGGACGATCGCGCTCTTCGTGATGAAGGAGGGCTCGGCGTTGCCTGAGCACGCCGCTGACGGCACGGTCAGCATCCAGGCGATCGAGGGCACGATCCGCGTCGGGATGGAGTTGGGGAGCCGTCTTCTGAGCGCTGGTCGTTTGATGGTTCTCAGGCCCGGTCTGCGACACAGCGTGGTGGCCGAGACTGACGCGGCCTTCCTGCTGCAGGTCTCGCTCGGCATGTGATTCTTGCGGTGTGGTCAGGCGTCCGGGCGCCGGGGTGTGCCTTGCCATCGCAGGCGGAGGGAGTTTGCGATGACGGAGACGGAACTGAAGCTCATCGCGGCGGCGGCGATCATGGGACTGAGGAGGACGCCGAAGACGGGGTAGAAAACGCCTGCGGCGATCGGGACGCCCGCGGCGTTGTAGACGAAGGCGAAGAAGAGGTTCTGGCGGATATTTCGCATGGCGGCGCGGCTGAGGTCGAGCGCGCGGACGAGGCCGTTCAGGTCGCCGCCGACGAGCGTGATGCCTGCGCTCTCGATGGCGACTCCCGCGCCCGTTCCCATCGCGACGCCGACGTCGGCCTGGGCGAGGGCGGGCGCGTCGTTGACGCCGTCACCCGCCATGGCGACGCGGCGGCCCTCGGACTGGAGCCTGCGGAGAATGTCGGCCTTCTGGTCCGGGAGCGCCTCGGCCTCGACGCGGTCGATGCCGAGCGAGGCGGCGATGGCCTCGGCGGTCGTGCGGTTGTCTCCCGTCAGCATGACGACGGTCAGGCCGCGGGCGTGCAGGGCGTCGATCGCGTTGCGAGTGGTCGCCTTGATCGGGTCCGTGACGACGAGCAGCGCGACGAGCCGACGGTCGATCGCCGCGAACGTGGCCGTGGCGCCTTCGCGTCGGGCGCGGTCCGCGGCCTGAACCAGTGAGCCGGTGTCAACCCCCTCGTCTTGCATCAGCGCGGGCGAACCGATGGCGACGCGCGACCCGTCAACGGTGGAGACGATGCCCTTGCCCGTCACGCTCTCGAAATCGGACGCGCTGAGCCGGGCACCGGTCCGCTCGTCCAGCCCCGCGACGATCGCCTCAGCCAATGGATGCTCGCTGCCTCGCTCGGCGGCGGCGAGGAGGGCATGGGTGCGTTCGGGGTCGTGGCCCGGGATGAGTTCGACCGAGACAAGTCGCGGTCTGCCCTCGGTGAGTGTGCCGGTCTTATCGACGACGACGGTGTCAACCTTCTCCAGGGCCTGGAGGGCGGCGGCATTCTTGATGAGGACGCCCTGCCGAGCGCCGACACCCGCGGCGACCATGATGGACATGGGGGTAGCGAGGCCGAGGGCGCAGGGGCAGGCGATGATGAGCACGGACACGGCGGCAACGAGCGCATAGGTGAACGACGGCGATGGGCCAACGAGCAGCCAGACGACGAACGCGATGACGGCGATGGCAACGACAACAGGGACGAACCACGCGGCGACAGCATCGGCGACGCGCTGGATGGGAGCACGCGACCGCTGGGCCTCCGCGACCATTTGCACGATCTGGGCGAGCGTTGTCTCCGCGCCGACGCGGGCGACGCGCATCACGAACGAGCCTGTGCGGTTGAGCGTGCCGCCTGTGACCTCGTCTCCCTCGGACTTTTCGACGGGGATCGGCTCGCCGGTGAGCATGGATTCATCGACCGTGCTTCGGCCTTCGAGCACGACGCCGTCGATCGGCACGCGGTCGCCCGGTCGGACACGGACGCGGTCGCCGGGCACGAGGTGCTCGACCGGGATTTCGTTCTCGGAGCCGTCGTCGGCGAGGCGCCGGGCCGTTTCGGGGGCGAGCTGCAGCAGTTCGCGGATCGCGCCGCCGGTCCGGCGTCGGGCGCGGAGTTCCATCACCTGACCGAGGAGGACGAGCGAGACGATGACCGCGGCGGCCTCGAAGTAGGCGCCGACGCGGCCGGAATCGGACCGGAAGGAAGGAGGGAACAACCCGGGCGCGATCGTGGCGACGACGCTGTATGCGAACGCGATCGAGACGCCGATCGAGATGAGTGTCCACATGTTGGGGCTTGCCGCGACGATCGAGCGGACGCCCCGGACATAGAATGGCCACGCGCACCAGAGCGCGACCGGGAAGGTGAGCAGGAGTTCCGCCCATTGAGCCGCGGCAGGCCCGATCGCGGAATGGAAGCGACTTCCGAGAAGCATGTGTCCCATTGCGAGGAGCACGACCGGCGCCGTGAGAACGGTTGCGATCCAGAAACGCCGCGTCATGTCGCGCAGTTCGCTGTCGTCCGGTTCGGCGGCGGCGTCGAGCGGTTCGAGGGCCATGCCGCACTTGGGGCAGTCGCCGGGGCCGATCTGGCGCACCTCCGGGTGCATGGGACAGGTGTAGATGGCGTCGGGACGTGCGGCGTCGGGGGGGGTGGGGCGTGCGCTGTGGTGTGAGCAGCACGAGGCGGCGCTGTCCGCGGGGCCGTTCGCGTAGCGGGCGGGGTCGGCGCGGAACTTCGCGGCACAGTGCGTGCTGCAGAAGAGGATGATCGTGCCGTCGTGCGTGATGGAGGCTGCCTCACGGCCGGGCGTGACTTTCATGCCGCAGACCGGGTCGATGTGAGGCTCCGGGTCTGTGAGCACGTTGAGTTGCACGTGTGGTCGTTCCCTCGCCGCGTTGCCGACCCAAGGGTAGGGCGGATTCCGAGGCGTTCGCGGGGTGTCGAGCGTGGAGCGGGGCGAGACCGGCATCCGCCGCTGCGGTCGGCGGTACGGTTGGAGCGGCTCAGCTGCTTTCGCTACGATGCCAGGCGTGCCCGCGGTGGGGGAGTGCCGGCCCGACCGAGCCTGGTTCGACCGTGGAGCGCTGCGCGAGGAGGTTGCCGTGTCGATACGAACAGTCATCGTGGTCTGGCTCGTCTCGTGCCTGGCGGCCATCACGGGCGCGGCAGCGCAGCCCGGGGCGAAGACGATCGCCCTTCCCATGCGGACGGACGGGCCGAAGAGTCTTGATCCGGCGGTGGGTTCGACGACCTACGACAACATGGCGACGGTGCAGTTCTACGAGACGCTGCTGCAGGTCTGCTACTACGACGAATCGCGGTTCGAACCGCTGCTGCTCGCGGAGATGCCCGAGCGGCTCGACGACGGGCGGCGGTATCGCTTCCGTCTGAAGGAGGGCGTGCGGTTTCACGACGACCCCTGCTTCCCCGGCGGTCGGGGACGAACCGTGAGGGCCGATGACGTCTTCTACTCGTGGAAGCGGCTGGCGGACAAGCGCAACGGCCTGAAGAACTGGTGGTTGCTCGAGGACACCATCGTCGGCCTGGACGCTTTCAAGGAGGCGCAGAACGCCGCGCTCGACGCGGGTGGGTCATTCGATTACGACGCGCCGGTCGAGGGTTTCGTGAAACGGTCTGACCTCGAGTTCGAGGTCGTGCTGACGAAGCCGGTCTTCCGGTTTTTGTGGGTGCTGACGATGTTCCAGTCGAGCATCGTGCCGCGCGAGGCGGTCGAGCGGTACGGGCAGGACTTCGCGTCTCGGCCGGTGGGGACGGGGCCGTTTGTGCTGCGGGAGTGGGTTCCGAAGCAGAGGCTGATCGCAGAGCGCAATCCGAACTACCACGAGTGCTTCTATCCCGCGGCGTCGCTCTGGTCGGCCGATGATCGCGCGGCGGGGCTGGCCGCGGCTGCGGGGCGACGGCTGCCGATCGCGGATCGGATTGAGTTCACGATGTACGTGCCGGACCAGCCTGTCTGGCTGGAGTTTCAGCAGGGGACGCTGGGCTACATCGAGTTGCCGTTCGACTATTTCAGCCAGGCGTTCAACCCGCGCACGAAGCGGATGAACGCGGATTTGCGGCGCCGCGGCGTCGGGTACCGGGCCGTGCCGCAGCTGGACATGATCTTCCGGGCGTTCAACATGGACGACCCCGTCGTCGGTGGATACACGGAGGACAGGAAGAAGCTCCGCAAGGCGATCTCGCTGGCGATGGACCTGCAGGAGTTCAATGACGCGTTCTACTCCGGGTTGTGCGTGGTCTACGACGGACCGATCCCGCCGGGGCTGGACGGGCACCCCGAGGGCGGGCGCGTTCCGGGCGCGCCGCGCGGCCCGGACCCGGAGTTGGCGCGGCGGTATCTAGCCGAAGCGGGCTACCCGGACGGGCGCGGCCTGCCGACGATCCGCTTCTACACCAGCCAGGGCGGCAACAACGCGGACCAGGTCGAGATGCTCCGGCGCCAGTTGGGTCGCATCGGGGTGCGGATCGACGTGCAACTCGTGGACTTCTCGACCTTGATCGAGCTCGTCAACAAGCGATCCGCGCCGATGTTCAGCTTCGCTTGGCTGACGGACTACCCGGACGGGGAGAACAACCTCGCGCTCTTCTACGGCCCGAACGAGTCGCCCGGCTCGAACCACTGGAACTACAAGAACCCGGCGTTCGACGCCCTGTACGAGCAGGCCGTCGTGATGGGGCCAGGCCCGGAGCGGACCGCGCTCTACGAGCGGATGCGGGACATCGTGATCGACGATTGCCCGATGATCGGTTCGCTGGCGCGGACGCGCTACTACCTGACGCAGCCGTGGCTGAAGAACGCGAGACCCACCGAGCGGTTCTGGAGCTGGTTCAAGTACCTGGACGTGGACGAGTCGAAGCGCTGAGCGTGGCCGCCGCCCCGCAGGAGTGAGCCGCCGCCATGTGGTCGTACGTCGTCCGTCGCGTTCTGTACAACGTGCCCATCTTTCTCGTGATCGTGCTGATCCTGATGGGGCTGCTGCGGATCAACGATCCTGTCGCGGCCCGGCTGGGAAAGGTGGCGAGCGCGGAGGCCATCGCCGCCGAGCGCGAGCGGATGGGGCTGAACCGCCCGTTCCTCGAGCAGTACGCCGAGTTCCTGTGGGATTTCGCACGGATGGACTTCTCGGAGCGGAGCTGGGACCAGGCGCAGACGGTGGGGCAGGTGATCTTCCCGTCGATCGTGCCGAGCCTGTCGATCACGGTGCCTGCGCTGGCGTTGTCGGCGTGCGTGTCGATCGTGATCGGTCTGATCGCTGCTGCGAATCGCGGCAGGATGATCGACCGAGCGCTGATGCTCGGCGCGGTGCTGGGGATGTGCGTGAGTTACCTCGTGTACATCATTCTGGGGCAGAAGTTCGGGGCGTTCTGGCTGAGCGAGCGGCTGGGCACGCGCATCTTTGCCGTGCAGGGCTACGAGGACTGGACGACCTGGTCGCAGCCGCTGAACGCGGTCCGCACGTGGGCGCACTACTGCCTGCTCCCGGTCCTCATCAGCGTCGTTGTGACGATGGGCTACGACACGCGGTTCTACCGGTCGGTCATCGTCGAGCAGGCGACGTCCGACTACGTGCGGACGGCCCGCGCCAAGGGGTGCGGCGAGCGGCGGGTGATGTTCAAGCACCTCCTGCGCAACGCGATGATCCCCATCATCACACGCATCATGATCACACTCCCGTTCGTGGTCGTGGGGTCGCTGCTGCTGGAGATATTCTTTGGCATCCCCGGCATGGGGCGCACCCTCTACAACTCGATCATCAACAAAGACTTCCCGGTGACGCAGGCCATCGTTGCGCTGCTCGCGGCCATCTTCATCGCCTCGAACATCCTGACCGACGTGCTCTATGCGGTCGTTGACCCGAGAGTGAGGCTATCGTGAGCGGCGCGAGGAACCAGAGCGGCCAGCCGACCGACCTGCTCGCGGCACGCGCGGGTCAGAGGCCGAGCGGGTTCTTCGAGCAGCCGGGCGTGCGAAAGTTCGTCCGCAACCGGCCCGCGGTCGGCGCGTTGGCGGTGATCGCCGTCTTCCTGCTGCTCGCGCTGCTGATCAGCATGCCGGGCGTGAGTCTCGTGCCTCTGGAGCGTGCGACGGAGCGCGTTGGGCCGGACGCCGTCCCCGGGTTCTTCGTGCGTGGTTCGGACGAGAAGCGGGCGGCGTTCGCGGCGTTCTGGGTGCGGGAACTGGACAAGGCGTTGCGGGCGAGTGATCCAGAGCGTGCCGTGGCCGCGCTCGCGTTCGCTGAGCGCCGCATCGCGCCGCTTGAGCCGGACGCGCTGAGGGAGCGGCTCGCGGAGGCGCAGGCGTTGCTCGACGATCTCGACGAAGCAATGGGCGACGCCGAGGACGCCCGGTTCGACCTCGATGACCTCGGCGAGGAACTCGGGAACGAGGCCGAGCCTTCGGACGAACTCCGGGAGCGGGAACGCGAACTGCGCGAGGAGCTGGCCAGGCTGGAGGGCGTCGTGCGCGAACGGCTCGCCGCGCTCGAAGACACAATCGAGGCGCTGTATCCGACGCCTCGCGGGGGCGAGGGGGCCGTATATCGCCTGCGCCTGCTGGCCGGGACGGACGGCCAGGGGCGCTCGCTGCTGCTGCGGGCGGTGTACTCGATCAAGGTCGCTGTGCAGATCGGGGTGGTGACGGCACTGCTCTCGGTGATGGTGGGGACGCTCCTCGGGGCTGCGGCGGGGTACATCGGCGGGCCGGTGGACCACGCCGTCGTCTGGCTCTACTCGACGATCTCCTCGATCCCATACATCGTGTGGCTCGTGGTCGTCGCGTTCGTGGTGCGCGAGGTCGATTGGACGGTCCCGATCCTCGACAAGCAGTTGAACCAGACACTCTTCCCGGTCTATGCGGCGTTCGTGATGAACTTCTGGGTCGGGCCGTGCCGCGTCATCCGTGGCGAGGCCCTGAAGATTCGCGGGCTGGACTACGTGCAGGCGGCGACAGCGGTCGGATGCGGGCGGTGGCGCGTGCTGACACGGCACGTGCTGCCGAACACGACGTACCTAGTCTTCATCAACTTCTCGCTCCTCTTCGTCGGAGCGATCAAGGGCGAGGTGATCCTGAGTTTCCTCGGCCTGGGCGTGCAGGGCCAGCCATCGTGGGGGATCATGATCCGCGACTCGCAGCCGGAGGTCGTCGTGGGCTTCTTCTGGCAGCTGGGGATCGCCACGGCGTTCATGTTCGTGCTGGTGCTGGCGTTCAACATCGTGAGCGATGCGCTGCAGGATGCGTTCGATCCCAAGCACGTCGCGGGTGATTCATGAATCACAACACGACGGGGCCTGCAAGGCTCCCCTAGACGCGCAAAACCCCGTACGACTGCACCCGGCTGCGGAAGGTTCCCTCCACCGAAGCGCCCTTCGCTTCGTGCATCGGCGAGGTACCGTCAGGCGCTCCCGAAACGACAACGCGGAGCCGGTGCAGCTCCGCGTGCGTCGAGTTGACCCATAAAAAAACCCGGCTACCGGTCTTTCGCCCGCAGCCGAGTCATAGGAGGAGAGAGAGACAAGACACTGACAAGATGCCACGGCTTTCGGACGATGCCACCTCACGGACAAAAAAATCGTCACGATCTGTGCGATCGGTGTCCAATGTCTTGTCGCCGCATGCTTTGGGACACGGCACTGGATGCAGGATCAGGGCTGATTGGCTCCAGAAGCATCCGAACACAACCAGAACATTCAGCGGGTGCAGCACTGAATTGGTCGTGAATGTCGTCCTACGACCCCGGGCAGGTGGCCAGCGGAGAGCAGCGGTGACCGAGCCTGATCAGTCGGTTCGACACAGGGGCGCGAAATCGCCCCCCATCCGATCAGACGGCTTTGGAGGGTGAAATGTCGCGAGTACGCTGGGGCGAGTCCGGCCCTGTTCCGGGGCGGCCAGGAGGCTTCGTCATGGCGTTTCGTGCTCTGATCCCAGCGGCGGCGCTCGGCATCGCGGGATCGCTCGCCCCGGCGTTGGGCGGCGACACCGTGGTCGTGTACGTCTACAACTTCGAGTTCAGCATCAACCCGCCCGGCGAGCCCGTGGAGGACGCCGTGATCAGGCAGGGCGACACGATCGAGTGGCAGTGGGTGCACCCGTTCCACAACGTGGTGGCATCGTCGGGCCAGGCGGAGTTCTTTCAGTCGCCGATCAACAACGCGGGGGCGAAGTTCTCGCACACGTTCACGAACGTCGGTACCTACGGGTACTACTGCTCCGTCCACGGGTTTGACGACGGGGCGGGTGGGTTCTTCGGCATGGGCGGGTACGTCACGGTCCTGTGCCTGGCCGACTTCAACGGCGACACCACGGTAAACACGCTCGACTTCCTCGCGTTCCTGAACGCCTACACCTCGGGCGATCCGCGGGCGGACTTCAACGGCGACACGGTGATCAACACACTCGACGTGCTCGCGTTCCTGAACGCGTTCACCTCGCCCTGCCCCTGATCGTTCCACGTGCCACGCGCATGTACGCCCGGGATGAGGTCCGCGCGGGCGGACCGAGCCCCGGGGTACGTGCCCGATCCGTCAGGCGGACTCGCCCACCGCCCAGCGTGCGAAGGCGATGATCTTCACGCGCGGCCCGATGACGTCCTTGACTGCCTTGGCCGGATCCTTGATGAACGGCTGTTCGAGAAGGGCGATCTCGGCGAAGAACTTCTTCATGCCGCCCTCGACCATCTTCTCGGCGATCTCGCGCGGCTTGCCGGACTCCATCGCCTGCTCGACGCGGAACTTGCGCTCCTTCTCGACCACGTCGGCGGGGATGTCGTCGGCTGTGACGCCCTTGGGCACGGGGAAGGCCGCGGTGACGTGCATGGAGACTTCCTTGAGCAGGTCGTCTGTGGCGTCGCCCTCGGCGTGGACGAGGACGCCGGTCTTGCCGTCGAAGTGGACATAACTGCCGAACTTCTGCCCCGGCCGGGCGTCCATGCGATGGATGCGGGCGATGGAGCAGTTCTCGCCCGTGGTGATCCGGATGTCGTCGATGATGGCGGTCATCTCCGGGGTCGGCGCGACGTCACCCGCGGGGCAGGCGAGAGAGAGGTCGGCGATCCTCTGCGCGCCCGCCTGGAACTTCTCGTTCTTGGCCGTGAAGTCGGTCTCGGCCCGCAGTTCGACGATCGCCGCTTTGCCGCCTTGTATCGCTATGGCGATGCACCCCTCGCCCGCCGCCCGGTCGGAGCGTTTCTCCATCTTGCCCTTGAGTTTCTTGCGGAGCAGGTCCTCGGCCGCGTCCACGTCGCCGTTCGCTTCGGCGAGCGCGGCCTTGCAGTCCATCATCGGCAGCCCGGTGCGGTTCCGCAGGGCCATCACGTCCTTCGCGCTGAACTCCGCCATGGTTCGATCTCCGGTGGGGCTTCGCCCCCGACGCGGCGTGCCGCGTGGTCAATCCTGGTTGGTTGCAATGTGAACTCGTCGCCCGTGCGGACGGGCGCGATCGTCATTCGGCCTTGCTGGCAACGGACTCGGCTGCCGGCGTGTTCTGTGGCCGCTCGCCGGCGTCGTCGCGTGACTCGCCCGACGAATCGGCCCGGAACTGGGCGCGTCGGGAACGCCTGCGGGGCTCCTCGGCCGTTGCTTCGCCTTCGGTCCCGGAGGCGGCCTGAGCCTCCCGCCTGCCCTGTCGGCCCTCAGCGATGGCGAGGCACAACTCGCGGACGATGACGTCGATCGAACGCATGCTGTCGTCGTTGCCCGGGATGGGGATGTCCACGAGATCGGGGTCGCCGTCGGTGTCGATGAGAGCGATGGTCGGGATGCCGAGCTTGCGGGCTTCCTTCAGGGCGGTCGTTTCGTGGCGGACGTCGATCACGACGAGCGCGCCGGGGAGCTTGTCCATGTTGCGGATACCGCTGAGGTTGCGGCTGATCTTCTGCTTCTCGCGGCGGAGTTGGCTCTCCATTTTCTTGGAGTAGGAGGCGAAGCCGCCGCCCTGCTCGATGGCCTCGAGTTCCTCGAGGCGTTTGAGCCGCTGGCGGATGGTGCGGAAGTTCGTGAGCGTTCCGCCCAGCCAGCGCTCGGTGACGTAGTGCATCTTGGCGTCGCCGACGCGCTGTTCGAGCACGTCCCTGGCCTGGCGCTTGGTGCCGACGAAGCAGACGTCCTTGCCGTCGGCAACGGTGCGGGCGAGGAATCGCTTGGCGAGGAGGAGGCCCTTGACGGTCTCCTTGATGTCGATGATGTGGATGCCGTTGCGCTTGCCGTAGATGTAGGCCCCCATCTTGGGGTTCCACGCGCCGGAGCGCTGGCCGAAGTGAATCCCGGCTTCGATGAGGTCCTGGACGAGTGTGCTGGACATGGGAGGTTCCGTTCGCTGCAGCGACACCGGCGGACGACGAACCGGCCTCCGGGCGGCGCGGCGTGCGCGACGAACCGGAGCGTTGCCCGCGCAGAGGGCGCTTGGGCGCGGCCGCCCCACCGGCGGCCGCAGGATCGGCGAGAGGGACGCGGGTCGCCCCACAGCGGGGAGAACCGGCCCCGGCCGGCGGTCGCGGCCGAGGAACAGGACTATAGAACCCGGCCGCCCCCGGACAAGCACGCGTCCCGCGGTCCCGGCCGGGTCTGCCCCGGCGAGTTATTGGGCGACGCGTGCAGCCGGTCACACATGGTCGGTACTCGGTCTCAACGCTCCCTCCCGTCTGGCCGAAGCAGAGTCCCAGGGACCGCGCCGACCCGCCGTCCCAAGGGGTGCCGGAGCGATGAAGAGCAAGAAAGGCCTGATCGTCCGCGACGCGGCCAGGTATGACATCGCCCTCCGTGCGAGATTCCGGGTCGGGCCGGGGCACACCGGCGTTGTCCGGTTCTCCCAGGCGGCGGGCGCCAAAGACGGGTGGATCGACGCGGACGTGGTGGACCTGAGTTCGCACGGCGTGGGCCTGGTCAGCGACGTGTTCGTGCCGAGGGGGTGCGGCCTAGAGCTGCGGGTGTTCGGGCACGACAGCGGCGAGTTGCTCTTCACGATCCCCTGCGTCGTCAGGCGGGTTGTGATGACGGATCGACGGCCCGCATACCTGGTCGGTGTGGCGTTCGAGACCACCGACGGGTCGGCGCTTCGCCAGATTCACACGCTCATCGAACGGCTTGAGGGCGCCGCGGCCTGACGCGGGGAGGACGACGTGGTACTCGATTCGAGTCATTTCCTCGTGCAGTCGCTCATCGAGGACGGCCTGATCTCGGAAGGGGACGCGCATCGTGCCCGCGAGCACGCGGGCGAGCATGCGTGCGCCCTGCCCGATGCGCTCGTCGCCGTCGGTGCGATCACGCACCGCCAGCTGGCGATCTCGCGCGCGAAACTCTGTGAGTACCCGTTCGTCGATCTCGTCGCGTATGACGTGGACATCAACAACGCGAACCTCATCCCCCGCGCGATGTCCGAGCGTCTCTCAGCGTTCGTGCTCTTCAGGATCGGCGACGTTTCGACGGTCGCCATGCTCGACCCCCTGAACCTGCAGTCGATCGACCAGGTCCGGCAGGTGCTGCGCACCGACGTGGACCCTGTCCTCTGCGACGCGGAACAGCTGCGAGCGCTGATCGCGCGGGCGTACAGCCTGGTGCAGACCGATTCCGGCGCTCCGGAGCCGGCGCACGCCCGGGCCGAGGCTTCGCTGACGACGGGCGACGAACCGATCGTCGCGGCGGTGAACCAGGTGATCGTGGCAGCGATCGACGCGGGCGCGTCCGACATTCACCTGAACCCCGAGGAGAACACGCTGAACCTCCGGTACAGGCTCGACGGCGTGCTCGTGCCGCAGCAGGGGCCGCCGCGCTCCGCGCACGAGGGCATGGTCCAACGACTGAAGGTCATGGCGAAACTGGACCTGACGCAGACGCGCCGCCCGCAGGACGGCAAGTTCCGCTTCGTGCACCGCAACCAGAACATCGATGTCCGGCTGAGCCTGGTGCCGACGATTCACGGCGAGAACGTCGTGATGCGGCTCCTGCGACCCGCGACGGCGATCGGCGACGTGAAAGACCTCGGCATGCCGCGTGACGCGACGGCGTGGTTCGAGCAGATGATCGCGCACCCGCACGGGATGATCCTTGTGACGGGTCCGACCGGTTCGGGCAAGACGACGACGTTGTACACCGCGCTGTCGAAACTCAACTCGCCCGAACGCAACATCATGACGATCGAGGACCCGGTCGAGATTCGCCTCCCGCTGGTCCGCCAGGTGCAGGTGAACGCCGAGATCGGGCTGACTTTCGCCAGCGCGCTCCGGTCGTTCCTTCGGCAGGATCCGGACGTGATCCTCGTGGGCGAGATTCGCGACGAGGAGACGGCCCGCATCGCCACGCAGGCAGCGCTGACCGGGCACCTGGTCTTCTCGACGCTGCATACGAACGACGCGGTCGGGGCGGTGTCGCGCCTCCGCGACCTCTCGGTGCCGGCGTTCGCGATCAACAACGCGCTGCTGTGCGCGATCGCGCAGCGGCTCGTGCGTCGGGTGTGCGAGGGCTGCGTCCAGCCGCACGATGCCGACGCGACGCTGCTCCGTGAGATGGGGATTCGACCCGACATGGGCGCGAAGTTCGTGCGTGGCAGCGGGTGCCCGCGGTGCCTGAACACGGGGTACCGCGGTCGAGTGGGCGTGTACGAGATGCTCCGGGTGACGACGCGCGTCCGCGACCTCATCGACGCGAACGCGTCGGTGAGCGACATCCGGCGCACCGCGACGGACGAAGGGATGCGCCTCATGTGGCACGACGGGCTGGAGAAGGCGTCGCTCGGGCTGACCACGCTCGACGAACTCGCGAAGCTTCGCGGCGTGCAGGAGACGGAGGAGCGCGAGCTGAGGCTTTCCGCATGAGCGAGAACGTCTATCGATACACGGCAGTGGACGGGTCCGGCTCGCGTCGCCGCGGCGTGATCCGTGCGACGGGCGAGCAGGACGCTTACCGCCGGCTCGCCTCGATGGGTCTCACGCCGTTCAGCGTGCGTCCCGCGCGTGAGCGGACCTCGCTGCTCCGGTATCGGGGCGCGACGCTGACGGACATCGCCGCGCTCACACGGGAACTGAGCGTTCTGGTTGAGGCGAAGATTCCGATCGAGGACGGGCTGAGCAGCATTGCCGAGAGCGAGAAGCGTCCGGCCCAGCGCGAGATGATCCGGGACGTGGCCGCTCGAGTTCAGGCGGGAGCGTCCATCAGCGAGGCGATCGACCAGCACCGGCAGACGTTCGGCGAGGTGTACGTCGAGACCATGAGAGCGGCGGAGAGATCGGGGAGTCTCGCCTCGGTCACCTCGCATCTCGCGGACATGCTCGAGCGTCAGGTCGAACTCCGCCAGCAGTTGAAGCGCGCCCTCGCCTACCCCGTCATCGTCGTGGGCGTCGTGGCGCTGGCCGTCAGCGTCATCATCGTGTTCGTCGTTCCGCGTTTCGCCGAGACGTTCGCCTCGTCGGACGTCAAGCTGCCATTGACGACTCGGGCCATCCAGGCGATCGCGGCGTCTGTGCGGGCACACTGGTGGGCGTACCTCGGCACAATCGTCGGCGTGGCGCTCGCGTGCGCGGCGGCGTGGCGAACCGATGGCGGCCGGGCGTTCTTCGAGCGAGCTTTCCGCTTCGTTCCTTTCGTCGAGAAGGTGCTCGTTGCCGTCACGACCGCCCGCTTTGCCCGTGTTTTCGGCATCGCGCTCGGCTCCGGCCTGGGCGTCACCGAGGCGATGGAGATGGGAGGTCGCGCGACCGGCAGGCCGCTGTTCGCGCTGGAGTGCAACCAGATCGCTGAGCGTCTTCGGGGGGGGGCCTCGCTGAAGGAATCGATCGAGGTCGCCACCTACCTGCCCAGTTTCGCACGACGCATGATCAGCGCGGGCAAGGACTCGGCGGAACTCTCTCGTTCGTGCGGGGTCGTCGCCAAGCACTACGAGCGTGAGGCCGAGCATCTCACGAAGGGCGTGAGCCAGGTCATCGAGCCGCTGCTGACGGTCGCCCTCGCCGTGATTGTGCTCGTGATCGCACTCTCCGTCTTCCTGCCGATGTGGCAGATGGTCAAGCTGAATCACTAGGGGGAGCCATGGTCGGCGTGATGAATCTTCGGAATCGGCGGGCGTTCTCGCTGCTCGAGATCGTGATCGTCGTGATCATCATGGGCATTCTGGCCGCGCTGGTGGTGCCGCAGTTCGCCGGGGCGACGGACGACGCGCGCACCGCCGCGCTGGAGTCGAGCGTGTCGAGTGTGCGTTCGTCGATCGCTTCGTTCCGCGCTCGCGCGATCATCGCCGGGACGGACCCCTATCCCACGCTGGAGCAGTTGACAACGGCGGGCGTCGTCGTGCAGGGGGGGGTTCCGGCGAATCCGTATTCGCGGCTCACGGCGGTGCAGGCCGTCTCGCAGCAGCAGGCCGAGGCTCGCGCTGTGGCGGACCCGGACCTCTACGGCTGGAACTACTACGTGAACAACGCCTCCGATCCCCCCGTGGCGATCTTCTACGCGAACTCCGCCGCCGCGACGACTTCACCGGACGGGCAGGGCGGATTCCGCAACGCGAACGAACTCTGAGGGCGTCGCTGATGGGCCTGCGCGGCATGACAACCCGGGCGTTCTCGCTGCTCGAAGTGACGGTCGTGATCGTCATCGTCGGCATCCTCGCGATCGGCGTCATCCCCGCGCTCGGCTCGACCGCTGGCGCCCGCCAGGCGGCCGCTGCGCGGGAAACGCACCGCCTCCTCACCCACGCCCGCACCTTCGCCATGGCGACAGGCCAACCGAGCGGAGTCATCGCAGACGCGTCAACGGGCACGCTCACGCCCGTCTACATTCCGTCGGGCAGCCTGAGCGTCGCCCCGATGAGAGACTCGACCGGGCTTGCGGCCGAGTCGCTCGTGCTGGCCCACTCGTTTCCCGGGGTCCAGATGCTCTCGTGCGTCGGCGGCGACGGCTCCTCGGGGCTGGTCCGGCTGTGGTTTTCCCACTCCGGCACGCCGCAGGTGCGCGATGCCGCCGGCACGCTGACCGGGGTGTTCACGCAGGATGCATCGGTATCGCTGACGGGGGGCTTCACGATCAGCGTTCGCAGGGTATCGGGGCTTGTTGAGCGATGAACCATCTCGCATCACAGCACGGCCGCGGCATCCTTCGGCGAGGCCTCTCGCTGATCGAGGTGGTGGTCGTGGTAGTGGTGCTTGGGATCGCGGTGCCGCCTTCGGTTGTCGTCGTGCAGGAGGCTGTGCTCGCCCGCGCCGACGCCGTGCAGACCACACGAGCGGCCGCGCTGGCGCAGGCTGTCGTCGAGCATGTGCTGGCGGACGTTTATTCTGATGCACCCGGCCTCGGCTACGCGGCGCTTGCGGATACGAACGCCTGGCTCAACACGCCGGATGCAGGGCTGCTGGCACGGGCAGCGGGCACCGCGTCTCTATACGAAGACCTCGGGTTCGCGTACACGATCGACGTGACGCCCCCTCACGCCGCATCGGGTGTCGCGACGGGTGATCCCGAACTCGACCTTTTCAGGACGGTAACGGTGACCGTGACGTGGCCGAGAGCAACGGGCGGAACCCAATCCCTGCCCATCTCGGTGGTGGTGACGGAACTGTGAATCAAGCGGGCATCCATCCCGGCCGGTCGCTCTGCATTACGTCGCCCGGGCGACGCGGGCTGACCCTCCTCGAGGTCACCCTGTCGATCGTCATCGTAGGGGTAATCGCAGCGATCGTGGTGCCCGTGACCGCGTCGCTCGGCGATGCGTACGCCTCGGCTGCGGACACGCGCGAAGCCGCGGAGGACGCGGGCTTCGCGCTCGACCGTGTGGTCCGACTCCTGCGTGAGGCGCCGGAAGGGAGCGCGGGCGGCCAGGTCGGGATCGTGCGCGCCGACGCGGATGCTGTTGAGTTCACGGACAATCGAGGGGTCGAACTCAGTGGCTCCGATCTCGTGCTGACAGACGAGTTCGGTGTTCAGGGTGTGCTCTGCAGGCAGGTAACGGCGTTCGAGATCGGCTACTTGGCCGCCGACGGCGTTACCGATTGCTCGGCGACCCCGGAGCAGACGCGGCGGTTCACGGTCCGGCTGGTCGTGCGCGGCGTGGAACTCCGCGGAGTTGCGTTCGCACGAGTCACGATCGTCCAGCCAGGAGGTGCGTAAGGCATGAGCACGCGACCCGTCCCCGATCGGTGCGTTTCGCAACACCTCGCCCGCGGGCGTGCGGGGGTTGCGCTCGCGGTCGTGATCGTCGTTCTGGCGATGTTGAACCTTGTCGTCATGGGGTCGGCTCGCCCTGCCGGCGACGAGGCCGTTCTGGGCGCGATGCGTGCCGAGACCACGCGGGCGTTTTACGCCGCCGAGTCAGGGGCGTTCATCGCGGTCAGGGCGATCGTCGACGGGCTGGAGCCACCGGCCCTCGGGAGCGAGCAGTCCGTGGGCGCGGCGACGGTCGCGTTCGTCAGCCTTCCACCCACGGGCGAAGTTGGCGAGATTGTGGTCGAGGGTCGATCGGGCGAGGCACGGCGTCGGCTCAACCTGCTCGTCGAGTGAGGTCCGGGAACGACGAGGCTCCCGACCGGGGCACAAGTCACGCCCTTGGCGGGTCGATGATCGCTATGCGGGCGGAGCCGCAGGGGAGTGTGCGCTCGTGCTGAGATCAACGGGCCTGTGCATAGGGCTGTCGCCGACTCGCCTCGAGGTCGCGGTCGTATCGGGCCGTGCGGTCGAGCGATCCGCCTCCGTCGAGCTCGACCCTGCCGAGTGGGAGGGTTACTGGGCGGACGGCCTGATGCCGCTCGACACGGCGGTCGCCGCGTTGCTGAAGCGCGTTCGCGCGCGCCGAGGGATGCGTACGGCGCTGTACCACGACGGCCCTGACGCCACGGCGATGCTCGCCAGTTGCCCGCTGTCCGGCGACGCGGCGCTCCGAGCGGCACGGATGCAACTGGCGGAGGCTCTCCAGTATCCGGCCTCGAGCCATCCTGTTTCGTGCACGATCGTTGGCAACGACGCCTCGGGCGAGCCGCCTCGAACCCACGTGCTCGCGACCGCCGATCGTGACGATCGTGCCCAGTCGCTCTTCGGGATGCTCGTTCGGGCTGGGTGCCGTCCGGTCGTGATTGCCCCGATGGAGGCAGTTCTCATCGCATCCGCAGCGCGCGCGGCGCTCACCGACTCGTGCGGCCCGAACGACGTATTGATGCACGTCGGCGAGCGTCACACGGTTATCTCGGCGGGGAGCAGCGGCAACCTGCGATGTCTTCGCTCGTTCGATCTCGGATGCGACCTGTTGCTCGAAGCACTCGTCCGGGCGTTCCATCCGGCCGGACGCGCTGCGCCGCCGACCACCGGTGAGCGTGAACGGGCGCGCGAGTTCATGCACACGCGCGGCATCCCGGGTCCGGAGGAGGTCATCGATCACAGTTCCGGCCTGCGCGGCTCGGTCGTCCTGCCGCTGCTGCAACCCATCATCCAGCGCTATGTCGTGGAGACCCGGCAAACGATCCGCTTCGGCATGAGTCACAGTGATCTCTCGACGGTGCGGCTCGTGCTCAGCGGGCCGGGCGGGCGTATTCCCCGCTTTGCCGAGCTGTTGTCGAGCCACCTCGACGCCGACGCCATCGTCAGCGAAGACGCGCCGAAGTACGAAGCGGGGGCGTGCAGCGCATCCCTGCGAGCGTGCGTCGAGCGTCCGATCCCGAATCTCAACCTGCTGCCCAGAGTCGCGGAAGCAAGGCGGGTTGCGAGCGTGCTCGCGGTCGGCGTGCGCGCCGGCGGCGTGGCCGCGGGGTTGCTCCTCGCCGCCGACGGTGCGCGGATCGCGCACGAACGGGCCAAGGTCGACCGGTTGATGCACGCGAACGCTCCGATCATCGAGTCGATCGACCTTGCGGCGGAGATCGACCAGCGAGCCGACGAGCTTGCTGCCCGACTCGCCGACGCCGAGGCATCTCTGGCGGCCACGCTCGGGGAGTACCCCGACTGGGTCGCCACGCTCCGCCAGATCGCGGCGGTTGCCAGCGACGAAGTGCGGCTGCTCGAAGTGACCGGCGACGTCGGTCGCGAAGGTCCCGCGCTCACGATTCGCGGGATCGCTCTCGCCGGCGCGGGACCGGAGGGGCAGGAGCCGTTGAGTCGCTACCTCGAGGCGCTGGCCGCCTCGCCGCTCACTCGCTCGGTGCAACTGGCCTCGACTCGGAACACGGTCATGGACAACGCTCCCGCGCGGAGTTTCGTCCTTCGCGCCCAGTTGCACGGCCTGCCGCACCCGATCGTCGTGGCCAAGGAGGGCACGCCATGAGGCACCTGATCGCCCGAAGGCTCGCCATCGAGGTCATCATGGTCGGGGCGATGATCGCGGGTGGCTGGTTCGGCCTGCTCAAGCCGCTCGAAGCCCGCCTGGCAACCGCCAAGGCACGGGAGGCAAGCCAGGAGTTGAAGATCGAGGCGGCCAGACGCGAGGATGCCAACCGCGCTTCGCCGCCCGAGACCCGACTCCGCGAACTCACCGCTCGCGCGGTCGAGATCGACCGGCAGTCGAGGGCGTCCGGTGAGCCGGCGATGCTCTACGACACGCTGACCGGGGCTGCCGCGTCGCACGGTGTCCGCATCGACCGCCTCGACCCGAAGCGACGCGCGACCACGGCGAACCGTCGTCCAGGGTCGAGGACCGAGATCGAGTCCGTCGAGTACACGATCATCGCCATCGGCGCCTTCGACGCCGTTGCACGTTTCGTTGCCCAGCTCGAGCACGAGATCGGCCTGACCCGCATCACGGCACTGCGCGTGGCGCCGAGACCAGGCGATTCCTCCCAGGAAGTGACCGCCACGATCGAAACCTCGCACTACCGGCTGGTCCGATCGCTGCTCGAGCCCGATCCCAGGCCGGCCTCGCCCGCCGCCACGAAGCGAGGGACGAAATGAACCTGACCCCATCCACGATGCGTCTCGCAGCCGCCGCGCTGGCGGTCATTCCCATGCTCATGCTCATGGGCGTGCGGATGGTCGGCGTACAGTCACCGCAGTCCGCATCGGCGAAGTCCACGAAGCAGAAAGCGACCGCCGCGCCGACGGCGTACGTTCGCCGACCGCTGACGGCTGAGCAGGCCGCAGCGTCCGCCTTCGCGGCGTCGCAGCCCACCGATGCGCCACTCCTCTCCCCGTTCCTGTTCGACGACCCCGGCAAGCCAGCGCCTGTCAACGAGATCGTTCTGCCTCCGGTGGCGAGCAAGCCCGAGACGGCCAGACCGCTCGCTGAGAAGCCCCCGGCCGTCGTGCTGACCGCGCTCATGCTGGGCGGCAGAGAACCACTCGCCGTGATCAACGGCAAGCCGTATCGACTCGGAGCCGAGATCGCGCCCGGGTGGGCCTTGACTTCGATCGACCGCCAAGCGGCCTCGGTTACGGTCACGTGCGTCGTCGACCCGGAAAAGACGGTCGTCGCCCGGCTTCAGAGGCCCTGACGAGCCTCCTCCTCCGACAGCAACCCCTGGCCCGCCCGCCGACCAGCGGCGCCGCTGCTATACTGCCCCGACCGGCCGCCCAGCGCGGCGCCCGGGCGCATAGCTCAGTTGGCTAGAGCGCTTCCGTCACATGGAAGAGGTCACAGGTTCGAGTCCTGTTGCGCCCATCGGCCCGTTTCGCAGCGTTTCGCACGGTTCCGCACCTTCTCGCGTAACGCTCGCGTCAACAAGGCTTTCCGATGATTCGTGCGGATCGGTGCGAACCGATAGGTGGTGTTGCGCGCCCGAATGGGAGGCTTGGTCGTGGTCTGCTGGTGCGAGCGAGTTGATGTACGCGCGGGATCGGAGTGGGGCACCGCAATCGCACGTGTTTCCTCGGTCGCCGTTGTTCAGCACCCTGCGACCCACAGGTTCAGGAACAGGATGAAGTCCAGCGTGTCTACGGCTCCGTCGCCGTTCATGTCGGCGGAGTCATCCTTCGCTGCCCAGAGGCTGAGGTACGCGAGGAAGTCGAGCGTGTCGGTACGCGTATCGCCGTTCACGTCCGCTGCGCAGTTCAGGACGAGCACGTCGTAGCGTTCGACGGCGGCGGTTCCTGTGACTTCGACGGGCACGACGGTGAGCGTGTGCAGGCCGTGGGTCAGGCCTGATTCGGTCCATCGCCATTCGAAGCGGTCGTGCTTCACGCCCTGGTTGAATGGCGAGAGAAGAGGGATCGGGTCTGTGTCCGGCGGCAGATTCCAGAAGAAGTGGACGCGTTGTGCCGTGCGGTCGAGCAGCGCGACACGGAACGTGGCCGTGGTGGCGTTCTCGATCGGACCGGTCGTGAGCAGTTCTACCTTCGGTCCTACACGATCGATATAGATCGTCGTCCTGAACTCGCGGAAGAGGGGTGCATCGCCCGCGTTGCGATGACGGAACGCGAGCACGGAGACGTAGTTGTACCCCTCGGGGAGGAGCGAGGCGTCGATCACCTGCTCGTAGAGGCCGGCCTGGTGACCTGAGCCGTAGAGAGGTTGGAAGGTGGTTGTGAATCGCTCGTAGCCCGCAGCGACACCGGCGTCGTATGGGTAGTCCGTGGCACCGTTGCCGTTCAGGTCTGCGTGTCCCTCGTTGATCCGAAAGATGGCATCATCGTCTGTATTCGGATCAAGGGGATCGGTCTGCATCGTCGTGAGGCGGAGCGTGAAAGATTCCGTGTTGACAACAGGGACGCTGGAGAGCCTGCGGCGAGAGAAGGGGGCCTGAGGCGGGTCGGCGGGGATGAGGCCGGACGCCTCGGGTATCTCAATAACGCCGCTCGGGACTGCGGGGCCGTAGACGACATAGCCCATGGCGTGTTCGAGGCCGTTGACGCTGCGGTTGTTTGGCACGGTGATGAGGACGCGCCGATCGGCGCCGACTGTGAGGATTTCGGGGATGAGGTTGGTCGGGTCGATCTGCAGGTCGGCGGCGTTGCCGGTGAGTTCGTGGAGGCGTGTGCCGGGCGGGAAGGTCGTGAGGACGTTTCGTTGCTGAACGCCGTTGTCGAAGCGGTCGTTGACGGCGACGAGGAGGTTGGCGGAGTATGCGCCGCCGTCGAGTGGCGTGCTGAGTTCGTAGACGAGAGCGTCGTCCATGGACTGGTTGACCGGGTCGGACCAGTTGAGGGGGAAGAACTGGCCGCGGGCGTACTCGTTCCGGATGCGCACGAGCGTCGTCAGTGCGGGGTCGAGTGAACCTGACGCGGGGTCGAGTCCGAGTGCGTTGGGCGAGCCTTCGCGGGGAAAGAAGCCGCCAGAGCGTGTGATGCCGCGGGCGTTGTGGTAGACGATGGGCGGCCCGGGTCGCAGGAGGGCGTATGCCATCTGGGGGAGGCCCTGCTGGCGGCGCGTGGGAAGGGGGGGGGCGGCGGAACCGTTGCCGGCCGAGCCGTTGTCGTGGCTGAAGACGTGGTTCACGCCGAGGGTGCCGTTGTTGAACCCGTCATCTGTGGTGTCGATGTGGGCGGCGAGGACCGACGCCCACGAGCCGAAGCCGTCGGCGTTCAGGACGTCGCGCAGCGAGCCTGCTCCGCTCAGGTCGAGCGCGTCGCGGTCGGCGAAGGCGTCCTTGCGGACGTACTGCGTGTAGGTGAACCAGTTGCCGTCCACGCACTCAACGAAGGAAAAGGGGGTCGCGATGCGGCCGTCGGGCGTGAGGCGACGTTCGTGCACGACCGTGTCCCAGTAGGTGTCCCAGAACCAGGTCGGCACGTGCTTCGCTGCGTCGAGGCGGAAGCCGTCCACCCTGAACTCGTCGAGCATCCACTGCGTCCACCGGAGCAGGAGGAGGGTTGCGTTCTCCGCGATCGGATCGCCTTGCGACGGATCGTTCGTATTGAAGGGATAGACGAAGAACTCCCAGTGCTGACCGGGGGGAGGGTTGCGTGAAGTACCCGGGTTGTGGACCACCCTCGGCGGCAGGTCGCGGTCCTGGTACAAGCGGGCGTTGGCCGGATTCGGCTTGTTGTAGAGCGTACCTTCGGGGATGTTCTGCGCGTGACCGGCTTTCACGGGGTGGCGGATGAAGAGGTTGTTGGATTCGTGCGCGATGTCGATCAATGCGACGAGGTCGCCCTTCTCGCGGTCATAGAACGGCTTGCCCGGATCCTCCGACTGGTAGTACCCTGCGGCGTGCCCGGCGTGGAAGTCGCCCCAGTTGTCGGTCGGCAGTTTGTCGCGCGGCGGGTTCTCCGACGCCATCCAGAATCCGGGGTACCCGCCCGCCTCCTGGAAGGATTTGCTTGTCTGGCGCATCGAGTTGTGGTTCATGATTGTGTCGATGTAGATCAGGCCATTCGCTCGGCGCAGTTCGCTCGTCGCCGCACGAAAGCCGGCCTCGGTCCCGTAGGCCGTCGGCGACGTCGGCGTGCCGAGATCGAAGCGTTCGAACGGGTCATAGCCGGGGCTTTTCGGGTCGGCGCATTTCGATGGGGGCGGCAGCCAGAGCGCGCCGTAGCCCGCGTTGAAGAAGTCGGGAGCGCGGTGCTCGATGTCAGCCCACGGGCACTCGAACCACTGAAGGATGACCGGGTGGTCTTGCCCGTCCGCCCGGGGGGACGGCGCGAAGCCGACAGCCACGGCGAGCAGGAGAGAGCGGGACAAGGTCTGGGCATTGGTCATCACGTCCTCCCGTGTGCTCCGCCATTATGCGGCATCAGCCGCCCGCGCGGAAGAGGAAACCTGCGAAGTGGAGCGTACAGGCCCTCGGATGGCGGGCGTGGCGGCAGCCGGGGGCGTTCCCACGCGGAGCAGCAAGGCGGACACCGTGGCGGTTCGCCTCGCAGGCGCGTCAGTCGATCGTCTGAACACGCTTGCTGCGTTTCTTGTCGATGACGTTCACACTCTTCTCGCTGTCGCTCTCTTCCTTGAAGAAGACGTCGTGAATCTTGTCGGTGATGAGTTCCGCGTGCCCGTCGGTGAAGACGTAGTTGCCGCCCGCTTTGCCGTGGTTGTCGTCCTTGGCAAACTTGCCCACCGTGGTACCGGCAGAGTCGGCCAGGTCCTTCCGCCCGTACCACGCGTCGGTGCTCACGTCCGGGCCGTTGGTCTCGTCGCCCCAGATCGGCGCGGGGTGGATGATGACCGACTCATCGGTCTTCAGCCCGGCGATGTAGAGATAACTCACGTTGTATCCCACGATGCTCCATTCCGATGCAGGCGGCTTGGGCTGCATCGGCTTGCCCGCGTTGTACGAATAACCTGGTTTGAACGGCATGCCGTACCAGCGATCAAGCTTATCTCCGGGGCACGTCAGGAACTGCCAATCGGAAACGTAGGCCCGCATCAGGGGCGTCTTGTTGCCGTCCGGGTAGGCGGCGAGGTCGGGGTCGCCCGTCGCGCCGACGAACCCGTGCATTCCGTCGCCGAGTCCGCCCGACTGGCCCATCTGGTACAGGCTGAAGAGGCCGGAGACGCCGCCGACGACGTACTGAAAGTCCAGACGCCGTTCGCCGGACTTGCCGTAAAAGGCGTCCTCTGCCTGCTTGGTGAACGGAATGAGCGGGTACCAGTCCTTCCACTCGTTCGCGTAGTACGTCATCGCGAGGCCCATCTGGCGTGTATTGCTCAGACACTGAGCGATACGGGCGGCCTCCCGGGCTTTGCCCAGGGCAGGAAGCAGAAGCCCGATCAGGAGAGCGATGATGGCGATGACGACGAGCAACTCGATCAGCGTGAACGCGCCGCGGGTTGCAGGGGACGTGCGCATGGCGACTCCGGTCCGAGACCTGCTCCGCCTCCCGGGTGAGACCCGGAACGCCAAAGAGTACAGACCGCAAACTTTCGGGTCAATGCCTCGGAATCGGCCGGCAGAAACCCCTTGGAGCGGTGAGGCCGCACCGCTAGACTGCACCGTGTCCGCGCCGATCGCGGTTCGGTCTGGAGGAACCGCCGCCGAGAGCGGGCGTCGCACATCTTGAGGCAAGGGAGAAGCGATGAGCACGAGAGGGATTCTGTTGTTTGTCGGCGTGGCAGCGTCGGCCGCGGTGGTCGGCGCCCAGCCCGTTGTGGACGGGCAGCGCGACGCCCTGTACGGTGCGCCCATCTGGGTGCAGACGAACCCGACCCAGTTCGGCGATTCCGGGCAGTCGGACCCCTGCGATGATGAGGATGTCGGCTGGCCCGATCTCGTCACCACGGGCGTCGAGATGTCGATCCCGCTCTCCGCGCTGGGGAACCCGGCGGGTGCGATCAGAATCTGCGCCTTCGTCAACGGAAGCGGCAACGACTTCGTGTCGAACCAGATTCTCGGTGGGTTGCTCCCCGGCACGTCGAATCCGGGCGAGCCACGGAACGTGAACCTCAAGAACTACGGCGGCACGCAGCACGTTGAGTTCACGCCCGCCGTGGTGGGCGCGGCGCCGATCATCGACGGGACGCTCGACGGCGTGTACGGCGCTCCCGTGGCGGTGCAGACCAACCGGACCGGCTTCGGCGACGCCAACATGGGCGCGTACGACTACGCCAATGGCTCCGAACTCGACGCCTTGTACGCGGTCGTCCACGATGGTCGGCTGTACGTGATGGTCACCGGCAACCTCGAATCCAACTTCAACAAGTTCACCATCTTCTTCGACACCATCCCCGGCGGGCAGAACAAGCTCCGCGGCGACAACCCCGACATCGACTTCAACGGCCTCAACCGCATGGGGGACGACGGCTCCGGCAACGGGCTTGAGTTCGACGAGGGTTTCGAGGCCGACTACGTCATCCTCTTCGGCGGCGGCGGCGAGCCGTACACCATCTACCCCAACTACGCGGAGGTCATGCCCGGCGGCATCGGCCGCTGGCTCGGTGCGGGTTCTGCTGTGAGCGATGGCGTCCTCTTCGGCGGGTCAAACCCCGACGACATCCGCGTCACGATCAACAACTCGAACGTGGACGGCGTCTTCGGTTCCTGCCCACCCCCATCGGGGACCGAGGACCACGCCACAGGGTCCGAACTCAACGCCGTCTACTCCTACTTCGACGGCCCGGGCAATCGCCTCTATCTGATGATCACCGGCAACCTCGAGAACGGCTCCGGGTCCAAGGACTCCAACAGCGGCAACAAGCTCAACCTCTTTCTCGACGCCGCGCCGGGCGGGCAGAACCGCCTCCGCGGCGACAACGTTGACATCTCCTTCGGCAACCTCAACCGCATGGGCGACGAGGGCTTCGGCAACGGCCTGACCTTCGACGCCGCGTTCGAGCCGAACTACTGGATGAGCATCAAGATCAACGACAACCCGCCGTGGCAGACCATGGACTGCGCCGTCCTCCGCACCAACGGCCCGCTCAAGGACTTCAACGGCAACAACCTCGACTACGGCGCGTGGGACAACAATCCCAAGTCCGATCGCGCTCCGGTGCCCTTCGATGGCCCGCGCGTGGACGTGCAGGACGGCTTCACGCCACAGCTGTATACGAACTACGCCCCGCGAACGACGCAGATCGACCCCTTCAACCCCGTGCCGGGCCTTCTCCTCTTCTACCTCGACAACTCCAACGTCGGCGGCGTGACGGACACCGACACTTCCGACGCCCCCAACGTCACGGCCGGCTTCGAGATCGCCATCGACCTCGACGAACTGGGTTGGGACGGTGTGTCTGAGATCAAGCTCGCGGGCTTCATCGCAAGCCCGGACTCGTCGTACCTCTCCAATCAGGTCATCGGCGGGCT
Organism: Synechococcales cyanobacterium CNB; assembly: GCA_030263455.1. Taxonomy (NCBI): domain Bacteria; kingdom Bacillati; phylum Cyanobacteriota; class Cyanophyceae; order Synechococcales; species Synechococcales cyanobacterium CNB. Next base: position 16,390 of record SZOZ01000006.1, on the reverse strand, counting down.
GCCGGCGGGAACAGGCAACCTCGGCGCGATCGCAGACGTCCGCAACATCGACTTCGCCGACTACGCCGGCGACCAGTTCGTGGTCGTTCCGACCTCGAAGCCTTGCCCGGCCGACTTCAACGGCGACACCATCATCAACTCACTGGACTTCATCGCGTTCCTGAACGCGTACGTCGCCCAGGACCCGCGGGCGGACTTCAACGGCGACACCATCATCAACTCGCTGGACTTCATCGCGTTCCTGAACGCGTACGTCGCCGGCTGCTCGTGACGGTTGTGCCGGAACCTCTGCCATGGAACGGAGGCCCCTGCGCTCGCGCGGGGGCCTCTTTGTGTTCGAGTTCCACGCGGCGTCCGCCGGGCGGAGCGGGCGTCCATGTCACTTGACGCGGAGAGGCTCGAAGCCCGTGCGGTACTCGCGTCGCACGAGCGTGCGGTTCGCCTCGGCGTGGTTCGTGAACGAGAGGCTCGCGCGGTCCCAGTCCAGCGATTGGCCGGGGTACTTCGCAGCCTTCATGGCGAGCAGGCCCGGTTCGGTGCAGCGGATGCCGACGTCGAAGGGCATCCAGAGGTGCGGCGTGTCGCGTCCGAGGGCCTTGTCCACCCAGGCGTGCCAGTGGCTGAACTTCTCGTAGGTCGGCAGGCCCGGCCACTCCATGCCGTCGGTCTTGCGGCCTTCACGCCAGATTTCGAGCGGCCCTTCCGGAGCGAGCACGAGTGTGCCGCCCTCGCAGACGACGATGGTGACGATGCCGCTGGGCCACTCGCCCTCGCCGATGCCGAGGTGCGCGCGGTCGGGCCGCATGTTCGAGTCGTAGAAGTAGAAGTTGCACGTCGTGTTCGCGAAGCGGTCGCTCTTCACAGCGTACGTGACCGTCGAGAGCACGCGGTCGGCGTGGAAGTGCGACAGGTCGCGCGAGGGCGTCCTGGTGCAGACGCGCACGGGGCTGGTCAGCTCAGGGAATGCGTAGAAGAGCACGTCGGTGAGATGGACCACCCAGTCCGTGATCTGCCCCCCGCCGTACTTCCACCAGCTGCGCCACTGCCGCTGGACCATCTGCGGTCGGCACGGCTCGTGCTGCGCCCCGTTCAGCCAGAGGTCATAGTTGAACCCCGGCGGGGGGTCGATCGGGTCGCCGAGCGTGCCGTCGGCGAAGTAGTGCCCGCCGGCGCGGGAGCCGTTGCCGAAGGTGATGTGGACCTCGACGACCTTCCCGAGCGCGCCGGTGCGCAGGATGTCCACGGCCGCGCGCCGCGGGGCGTGCTCGATCCGCTGGGCGCCGACCTGCGTAACGAGGTTGCGGCGGGCGCGGACGGCGCGTTCCAGCAGGTCGAGTTCCTCGAGTTGCTGCACGAGCGGCTTCTGGCCGTAGACGTGCTTGCCGCGGTCGAGCGCGAGCGTCATGATCGCGCAGTGCGAGTGGTCGGGCGTGGCAACGATCACGGCGTCGAACTTGTCGCCATGCTTCTCGAAGGCCTCGCGGTAGTCCTCGCAGGTGAATGCGTCAGGGTGCTCGCGTGCGGCCTCGGCGAGCGCGTTCGCGTCCACGTCGCACAGACCGACGATCTCCGCCAACGGGTGCGAGGCGATGTTGTGCCGGTCAGCTCCGCCGATCGTTCCGATGACACCGATCGAGAGCACGCGGAGTTTGCTCGCAGCCCGCGCCGGCCGGGCAAACCCGACGCTCGGAGCCACGAACGCCGCCGCGCCGAGAACAGCGGCCGTTTGAAGGAAGTCACGCCGTGAAACGGTGGCGGTGCCTGCTGCCATGAGATCACACTCCCGCTTGCGGTGGCATGGGGCCTCGCTCGCACGTCGGCGAATCGGATGCTTCGCGTACGGCACCTGACCCGACAGCCACGGCCGACGGCCGAGAGTGTACCGGGAGTCCGCCAGAGCGAGTGGACTGCCTCGGGGCTTCGGCGGCAGCACCAAGCACGGGTGGAGACCCGGTAGATCGGGCTGACCAATGACCCCGACGGGATTCGAACCCGTGTTACCAGGATGAAAACCTGGTGTCCTGGACCTGGCTAGACGACGGGGCCTGAGCGCGGCCATTGTAGCCCTCGCGCACCGTCCGGCTACCGAACGTGCTCCGTCCGGTCGCGTACCATGACGCATGACGGCTGAGGCCCGCGACGAGTCCGTCACGCCGATGCCGATTCCGCCGGACGCACGCGGCGTGCTGCTCTTCGGCGGGACGTTCGACCCGCCGCATCGCGGGCACACCGAGCCTGCCGTCGCCGCACGCGACGCGATGATGCCGCCGGGGTCGTGGCTGGTCTTCGTGCCCGCGGCCCGATCGCCGCACAAGTCGGAGGCGCCTGCGACCAGTGCGGCAGATCGCGCGGCCATGCTTCGACTGGCGATCGCCCCGCTGGCGCGATCGGCCGTCTGGACCGACGAGATCGACCGGGCGGAGCGCGGCAGCGCAGAGCCGAGTTGGTGGGTGGAGACGCTGCGACGGGCGAGGCGTGTGCTTCCGCCCGGCACGCCGCTGCGGTTCCTGATCGGGTCGGATCAGGCGGCGGCGTTCCACCGCTGGCGTGCGTTCCGAGCGATTCTCGCGCTCGCCGAGCCGGTGGTCGTGCTGCGCGAACCGATCGCGGACGCGGCGACGCTGGATGCCGCTCTGGAGGCGTCGGGCGAGTGGACAGCAGCGGAACGGCGCGCGTGGCAGAGTCGGATCGCGCCCGCGCCGATCATCCCGGTCTCGGCGACGGCGATCAGGGCAGCGCTCAACCGCATCACCCCCCCCTCTGGGGAGGCGAGCCGGCCGCTCGCGAGCGTGCTCGACGGTGCGGTCCTCGAGTATGCGCGCAGCCATGGGCTGTATGCTGACTGGGGCTTCGCCGGCTCGAAGAGTCCGGCTACGATCCGCCCTCCCGGTCCCGGTAGCAGCCTGGATGCCGCAGCCATGCCCGACACGCCCGACAAGCCTCGCCACTTCATCCGCCAGATCATCGACGAGGATATGCGTTCCGGTCGGTGGGGGGGGCGTGTGCACACGCGCTTCCCGCCCGAGCCGAACGGCTATCTCCACGTCGGGCACGCCAAGAGCATCTGCCTGAACTTCGGGCTGGCGCAGGAGTACGGCGGCAGGTTCAACCTGCGCTTCGACGACACCAATCCCCTCAAGGAGGAGATGGAGTTCGTCGAGGGCATCAAGCGCGACGTCCTCTGGCTCGGCGCGGACTGGAGCGGTCCGCACGGGGGCGGCATCTTCTGGGCTTCGGACTACTTCCAGCAGATGTACGACTACGCCGTCGAACTCGTGAAGAAGGGCCGCGCCTACGTCTGCGACCTGACCGCGGAACAGACCCGAGAGTATCGCGGCACGCTGACCGAGCCGGGCCGACCCAGCCCGTACCGCGACAGGTCCGTCGAGGAGAACCTCGACCTGCTCGATCGCATGCGGCGCGGCGAGTTCCCGGACGGCTCGCGCACGCTGCGCGCGAAGATCGACATGGCCTCGCCGAACCTGAACCTGCGCGACCCGGTCATGTACCGCATCCTGCACGCCACGCACCACAACACCGGCGATGCCTGGTGCATCTATCCCATGTACGACTGGGCGCACGGGCTGGAAGACTCGATCGAGGGCATCACGCACTCGATCTGCACGCTGGAGTTCGAGAACCACCGGCCTCTCTACGACTGGTTCATCGATGCCATCAACGAGGGCCGCACCGACGACGGGGCGGGGCCTTGGGGGAGAAAGATTCCGCACCCGCAGCAGATCGAGTTCGCCAAGCTCGCCCTGACGACGGTGCTGATGAGCAAGCGCAACCTGCGCCGGCTCGTCGAGGAGGGTCACGTCGCGGGGTGGGACGATCCGCGCATGCCGACGATCTGCGCCATGCGCCGGCGAGGGTACACGCCGGAATCGCTCCGCACGCTGTGCGAGCAGGTTGGGGTGACGAAGTACAACAGCGTGACCGAGGTGGTCGTGCTCGAGAACGCCGTGCGTGACCACCTCAACAAGGCCGCCCCGCGCCGGATGGCCGTTCTGAGGCCGCTGCGGGTCGTCATCACCAACTGGGCGGACGGCGGCGATCCGGATCGCACCGAGTGGATGGATGCCGTCAACAATCCCGAAGACCCTGGGGCGGGCACGCGCCACGTTCCCTTCACCCGAGAACTCTTCGTCGAACGCGACGACTTCATGGAAGACCCTCCCAGGGGCTACTTCCGGCTCGCGCCCGGCGTCGAGGTTCGCCTGCGATACGCCTACTGGATTACCTGCCGTGAAGTCGTGAAGGACACGGCCGGCAATGCCGTGGAACTGCGCTGCACCTACGATCCCGCTACCCGTGGCGGGGAGACTCCCCCCCCTGACCCCGACGGCAAGGTCCGGAAGGTGAAGGCCACGCTGCACTGGGTGAGCGCGACGCACTGCCGGCGCGCCGAGGTCCGCCTGTTCGATCGCCTCTTCGTCGCGGATGAGCCGGGCAAGCGGACCGGCAACTTCCTCGACGACCTGAACCCTGCTTCGCTGGAGACGATCCGCGATGCCGCTGTCGAACCCGGGCTCATCGGGGGGACTCCCGACGAGCCTGCCTGGCCGGACTGCATCCGCCGCTTCCAGTTCGAACGCCTGGGCTACTTCTGCGTTGATCCGGACTCGACGCCCGATCGTCCTGTCTTCAACCGCACGGTCACGCTCAAGGACACCTGGGCGAAAGTGGCAGCGAAGGGGGGGTGAGCCGGCTCCCGTCGGGATCGCTCGCTATCCTCCCGCCCATGTCGCTCACCGTCACCGGCACCATCGGCATCGACACCGTCTTCACGCCCGACGGCCAGCACCGCGAGAACGTGCTCGGCGGCTCGTGCACCTACTTCGCCGCCGCGGCCTCGTTCTACACGCCCGTCCGCATGGTTGCCGTCGTCGGCGACGACTTCCCCGCAGACTTCCGCCGGACCATCGCACGGTTCGCCAACGTTGACACGGCCGGCCTCGAAACCCGGTCCGGCAGCAAGACGTTCCGATGGGGCGGCCGCTACCAGCCCGACATGGACCACCGCGACACGCTGTACACCGAACTCAACGTGCTGACCGAAGCCCCCCCCCCGGTCCCCGCAGCCTACCGAGACTCACGCTTCGTGTTTCTTGCCAACACGCACCCCGCGGTGCAGATCGGCCTGCTCGACCAGTTCCCCGGCCGCGGGCTTGCCGTTGCGGACACCATGGACCTCTGGATCAGCACCGCGCGGGCGGAACTCGAACTGCTGCTGACGCGAGTAGACGGACTCGTGCTCAATTTTGATGAGGCGGAGCAGTTCACCGGCCTGCGCAACACCGTCGCCGCCGGACGCCGCCTGCTCGACTTCGGCCCTCGATTCGTCGTCGTCAAGAAGGGCGAGCACGGAGCGATCCTCGTGCACCGCGACGGCATCGCCGCGCTGCCCGCCTATCCCGCCGAGCGAGTCGTCGATCCGACCGGCGCGGGTGATTCCTTCGCAGGCGGTCTGATGGGCTTCCTCGCCTCATCGCGCGACGCAGCGGAGCCTGGCGCGTTCGACGCCATCCGCCGGGCGATGGCCCACGGCACCGTGATCGCCTCGTTCACGATCGAGGCCTTCAGCCTGGAGCGGCTTGCCTCGCTGACACGGGCCGAGATCGACGCTCGGTTCGCCGAGTATCAGCAGATGTTGCGGTTGCACTGAGGCGCGCCCACGGCGTGAACGGCGGACGCTATGCGCGGGCGAACCGGAGGCGATTCCCGTCAGGATCGATGACGAGCATCTCCCGGGTCTTCCAGGGCGAGTCCTTTGGTGGCTCGGCCACGCGCACGTTCCGAGCGATCACTTCGCGGAACAGCGCATCCACGTCGTCGACGATCAGGTAGGCCGCTCCGCCCGGCTGGCAGTCGCCGGTGTGCTCCGTCAGAAAGAGCGACAGCCCATCGCGCGTCACCTGCGTGAACACCGGAAAACCCGGCTCGAACCGGTGCTCACAATCCACGCGGAACCCAAGCCCGTCCACGTAGAAACGGCGGCTTCGCTGCCAGTCCGTCATCCGCAGTTGAGGAAAGACCCGCTGTCGCGTGTGGCGCTCCGTCATGACGACTCCCTACTCGTATGTCGGCCGCTGCGGCCAGCCTTCGGGTGAGTCCTCGAAGTCCTCCTGCCTTCCCCAGGGCGTGAGGTCCAGCAGGCTGTACGAGTCCGTCAGCCGCTCGACGCCGCGCCCGTAGGTCGAGTAGGTGTGGAACACATCGCCTTCCGCGCGAAAGAAGACGCTCAGGCCGTGCTGCTCGCCGCGCAGGAACCACGGCTCTTCGTCGGAGCGTCGCTCAAGTTCCGCGCGGTCGCGGTAGTTGTACTGCAGGGGGGCAACGCGCGGATCCTGCGTGACATGGAAGTCGTAGTTGAAGTCGCTCCCGAACGATGAGAACCACCGCCAACGCCAGCCCTTCATCGCTTGGAACGCGACGAGTTTCGCCAGCGGGGCTCGCGACACAAGCGCGAACGAGGTGTCGCGCTGGCCGAGCAAGGAGAGGTCGCCGAGCGAGGCCACGAACCCGGTGCAGCCCGGGCACCCCCTCTCCCACTCCGGGTCGAACATGAAGTGGTACACGATCAACTGCCGCTTCCCCTCGAAGAGGTCGAGCAGCGTGGCCCGCCCATTCGGGCCGTCGAACTCATAACGTTTCTCCAGCCGCACCATCGGCAGCCGTCGCCGCCTCGCATTCACCGCGTCGTAGCGGCGTGTCAGTTCCTTCTCCTCGGCGAGCAGTCGAAGCCGCTCGGCAAGCCAATCCTCGCGCCCGGCGATTCGCGGGTGCGCAGCCGTGCCCGTCTCCATGAGGATGCTCCCTTTGTGCGTCGTCGGATCCTCGGGTCGATCACTTCTTGCGCCGGTAGTCCGCCCGCATGAACTGTCGCCACTCGCCGTCGTCGCCGAGTTTCCAGGCCGTCAGCACGCGATGGTCTTCGCTCTTGAACTCGTGCACATCGCGGTACTTGGCCATCTTTCCTTCGACGCAGAACTCCGGTCCCTCGGTGCTGAGCGTGAGCACGCGCCCAGCCGGGTCGAGTTCACCCTCGTACACCCACATGAAGTCCATCATCGATCCGACCCAGGTGCCCACGAAGCGACCGCGCCGAGGGTCGTAGCCGAGGGCCGTCAGCATGGTGCCCTCGCCGCCGCCGGGCATTTCCATGCGCCCTTCGCCGATCATCCACATCCCGCCCATCGATCGGAAGCGCTCTGATCCCGAGTGCTTCGCCTTGGGTTGATCCGGCCCCATGTCGCATTCGCCCTCGACGGTCCATTCGCCCAGGAACCGTTCGAGCCACTTGTGCTGTTCCCCCGGATTCGGCATCATTGTTCACACTCCTGCTGCATGTTGGTGTTGCGATTCGTTGTCCATTCGCCTCTGGTTCAACCGCGCCGGCCCGAGCCGACGCGCTCTTCCGCCAGCCTACGCACCCGCTCCAGTTCGTGCCCCCAGCCCTCGACCACGCCCTCGCGATGTTCGTCGCTGATCTGCCCCATCGCCTTGTGGATCACTTTCAGTCGCGTCCCGCTTCCCTCGGCCGTCAAACGGTACTGAACGAAGTTCACGGCAGGGTACGACATGAACAGCGGGCCGCAGATTTCGAGCAGGCCCGGGGGCTTGATCACCTGAACGTGCCCCCAGAAGTGGCCGGTGTCGTTACCGAGGTCTCGGAACCATCGCCCGCCGGGCCACGGCTCGATCTTCATCGGGAAGGGCGTGCCATCCGGCATCTCGCTCATCGGTCCCATTTGGTCCAGCAACGCCGCGAACACCACCGCCGCGGGAGCCGCCACCACAACGTCCTTCGTCACCTCCAGCGACCGCACGGCATCCTCTGTGTTGCTCGTCAGCATGACCCGTTCTCCTTTGATTCGGTTTCGCTCGCCGCCATCCTCTCCGCGCGTTCCTTGATCCGGTCGAGTTGATGACCCCAGAACCGCTCGAACGTCTTTGCCCAGTCGTGCACAGGCTTGAGTCGCTCGCCTTCGAGGCGGTACAGTCGGTGTCGGCCACGCCGCGTCACCGACACGATCCCTGCGTCGCGCAGCACCCCGAGGTGCTTTGAGACCGTCGGCTGGGGCAGCCCGAGCGATACGACCAGCTCGCCCACGGCGTGCGAAGCGCCATCGCCCAGCACGCCGATGATCTGCCGCCGCCGAGGCTCCGCCACCGCGCCGAATACGTCCGACAGGTCACCGGCCGCAGCCATGTCGAAAATATATTCTGCAAACGGAATATGTCAACTCGGATGCAGCCGAATCTCCGATCGGCACCCCCTGCGGGACGAAAATGACCGTTTGATCGCAACTCCCAGACGCCTGGCCGGAAAGTTAGTAAGTACTAGTCTACACTGAAGTGGGGGTTGGCATGGAGAACGCTCCTGACGCTTCGAGCCGACACTTGGCAGGTCGTGCCTCGGACGATCTCGCGGCACGGCTGGCCGCGCTCGAAGCGCGAGTCGCCGCCCTCGAGTCGGGCACGCGAACATCACCGTCGTCAAGACAGACGAGCAAAGGTGCGGTTCCGAAGTCTGCCTCCGCACAGGCACAGCAGACCGTGCCGACAGCACATGCCGCGCCGCCGACAGGAGTGGCCGGTCCAGCGCAGCCGTCCGATGTTCATCGTTCGGCGAAGCCTGCGATCGAGCGGCAGATCGGTGGTCGCGTGTTCGCGGCGGTAGGGGCGCTGGCGGTCATCATCGGCCTCGCGCTCGGGGTGAAGGTCGCGCTCGACGAGGGGTGGTTCCGCCTGCTGCCGCCGCTCGGCCGGTGCATCGCCACGGCAGCGTTCGGCGCGGCTCTGCTCGCCGTCGGCGAGATCGCACGCCGGCGCATCAACCCGCTCGCGGCTGCGGGACTGAATGCCGCGGGAGTTGGCGCGCTGTTTGTGGCCGCGTACGCCGCCTACGGCTTCTTCGGCCTGATCGAAAGCACGCCCGTCGCGTTCGGCCTCATGGTGATCGTTTCGGCAGTCGGCATCGCAGTCGCCATCCGCGGCAACCTCGCCTCCACCGCCGTCCTTGCCCTGCTCGGTGGCTACCTCATCCCGGTTCTCCTCGCCGATCGCGAGCCCGCGCCGCTGGTTCTCCCTCTGCACCTGCTCGCGCTCGCGGTCGTCGCGCTCTCGCTCTCTGTATGGCGCCGCGTGCCATTTGCCATTCTCAGGCCGCTCTCGTGGTGGGCCACGGGCGTCCTCGGCACGCTCTGGACGTCCGCGCAGGGTGTCGATCATGCGATCATCGCGCTCGGGTTCTGGGCGGCCGCATGGTCGCTCTACCAGTCCGAACTGATCCTGTCAGCCCGTCGCCACGGCATCTCGCCGGACGAGACGCCGCGCCGCAGGCGCCTGCGGCGAGCACATCCGATCGTCATCAGCATCGCGAGTTCCGCGTGGGCGACGCTGATGGCCACGGTTGTCATCCGCGAGTGGGGGATGCTTGAAGACTGGATGGCGCCTGCAGCGGGCTTTGTCGCCACGGCGGTGGCCTCGCTCTCGCTCGGGTCGAGCGTGCGCGTGCTGCGCGACCGCCCGCGCACCGACACGGAGTCGCTCGCGGCGTGTTTCGCCGTGCAGGCGGGCGGCCTGCTCATGGTGACGATCGCGCTCGCGCTCGCGGGCTGGACGGAGACCGCGGCGTGGCTCGCGATGGGCGTCGCCGCGGTGGTCGCCGGGCGATGGATCGCCGCGCCCGCGCTCGACCGCTACGGGCTGCTCCTGCTCGTCGTGGCCACGGGCCGGCTGCTCATCTGGGATCACACCGTCGGCGGCCTGGCCTCGCCGTGGGTCGCGGATCGCGTCGTCGCCGTTTCCCCGTGGATGGTGCTGATGCTGGTCGGCGCGGCGGCGTGGGGGGCGTCGGCGCGGCTGATGCTCGTCGTCGCTCGCCCCGGCGAAGAAGAGGAAGAGGCGTCGCCGCTCGCGCCGCCGACGCGGCCGCCGGGGCTCGGGCGGGCGTCTCCCGCGCGTCGGCTCGGCGTGTTCTGTGCCTCCGTCGCCGGGCTGCTCTGGCTCGTCGCGTTCATCCACGCGCGAACGCACGCCGGCGCAACGTGCATCGCCTGGCTCGGCGGCGCGGCGATCGTCTTCGCCGCGCACCGTATCGAACCGCGGCTCGCGTTGCGGTGGATCGGCGCGGCCATGCTCGGCGTGGTCTTTGTCCGGCTGCTCGTCGTCGAGACCGTCCGGCCCGACCTGCGATGGAGCGGCATCGACGCCTTCGGTCTGCGTCTCGCGCCGTGGTCCGCGTTGCTCGTCGCCTGCGGCGTGGTCGCGACGCTCATGGGGCGTGCCGCATGGGCGGGGCGAGCCGCGCCGTCGGCGGACGCTGCCGCGTGGGCGTTGCGGGCCGGCGCGTGGGCGGGGATCGGAGCGGCGCTCGCGTCGCCCGTCGCGCAGCAGAGCAGCGCGGCCGCGCTCGCGGTGTTCTGGTCGATCGGCGCGTTCGCGCTCGCGTTCGTGCATCGTCGCGTGCCGCTCCTCCGCCTCGACGCCGCGGCCGGGCTGGTCGCGCTCGCGGCGACCGTTGCGTGGTGCCGGGCGTTCCCGCCGCACTCGTGGCAGGCGGACGGTTCCGCGCCGCTCCTGCATCCGGGGCTGTGGCGGTCGTTCGTTGTTGTTGCAGCGCTCGTTGCGTCGGCTCGGGCGCTGCGCGGCGGGTTCGCGGCGGGCGCCGTCGTCGTCGCGTGGATCGCGGCTTCGGTCGCGCTCGTCTCGACGACGCTCGAGGTCGCGCGCGTGGCGGAGGCGATCGCCGCCGACCCGACCGCGCGCCGCGCCGCCGTCTCGATCTGGTGGGGCATCGCGGGCGCGGTCGCGGTCGCGTGCGGTTTCATGGTGCGCCGAGCCTCGCCCCGCTGCGCCGGGCTTGCGCTCATCGCCCTCGCCATGCTCAAGGTCGCGCTGCTCGACCTTCAGGGCGTGCCGCCGGTCTGGCGGGTGGCGAGTTTCCTGGGCCTGGGCCTGCTCATGCTGGGCGTCGCCGTGCTGTACGCCCGGCTGGCGGCGTCGCTCGGCTCCGCGAGCGAGGGCGCGAACCCGCGGCTCGGCGGTTCCGAAGAACGGGTCTGAGCCGCGTGCCCGCGCGCTAGACTATGGTTCCGGGCGTGCATCAAAGGATGGAGCGCACAACCCCATGAAGACCACCACCGAGTCCACTCCCTGCGCCTGTTTCGGCGGGGCGGAGCGTGTCGCCGCGGGCGCGGACGCCGTTCTCCGCCAGTGCAGCGACCTGCTCCACGCCGTGAGCGACGACGCCTACCGGGCGGAGTCGCGCGTGCTGGCGGGCGGCACGATCGGCAAGCACCTCCGCCACACGCTGGACCACTTCGCCGCCGCCTTGGCCGCGCGCGAGGGCGGGACGATCGACTACGACCACCGCGAGCGCGGCGTGCCGGTCGAGACCGACCGGGCCGAGGCCTCGCGCGTGATCGATTCGCTGCGGGCGCGGCTCGCCGAGCTGCGCAACGGCGCGCTCGACGCGCCGGTGCGCGTGCGCGTGATGACCGACGCCGACGGCAGCGAGGCGGAGCTCGGCTCGACGCGGGCGCGCGAGCTCGCCTTCGCCACGCACCACGCCGTGCACCACCAGGCGATGATGAAGGCGATCGCGGCCGAGTTCGGCACGCACGCCGCGCACGACTTCGGCCGCGCCCCCTCGACGCTGAACCACGACCGCACCGCCCGCTGACCCGCTCTCGGCCGGTCTGCTCATCTTCGTGTCCGCTGTCCGTTGTCTCCCGTGTGCACCGTCTCCGTCATCCCGCTGCCCTCCGCCGGCTTCCGGCTCGTGACGAACCGGGACGAGAGCCGCCGCCGCGCCGCCGCGGACCCGCCCGAGTGGCGAGGTCCGCCGGCGCTGCCGGTGCGAGCGCTCTGGCCGACCGACACGCACGCGGGGGGCACGTGGGTCGCCGCCGCCGAGACGGGCCTCGCGCTCGCGCTGCTGAACGTGAACGCCCCGGGGGGGGAATCCGCGCCGCCGCGCGCGGGCCGGCGCTCGCGCGGCCTGCTCATCCCGTCGCTCATCGATGCGCTGACGGCCGACGAGGCCGCGGACCGGCTCGCCGCGGCCGACCTCGCCCGGTTCGACCCGTTCCGGCTCGTCGCGGTGCAGCCGGATGCGCGGGGCGTGCCGCGTTCGCTCGACGCGGTCTGGGACGGCGAGCGGCTGCACCTGACCGCGCACGGGCAGGCGGCGGTCTGCTTCGCGAGTTCGGGCCTGGGTGACGCGGTCGTGCTGCCGCGGCTGCCGCTGTTCGAGGAGTTGGTCGTCGCGCCCGGGCCGACGCCGGAGGCGCAGGACGCGTTCCACGCGCACCGCTGGCCGCACCGCCCGGAGATCAGCGTGCTGATGTCGCGCGACGCGGCCCGCACGGTGAGCGTGACGGCGGTGGAGGTGACGCCCGCGGCGCGCGCGGCTTCGCGCGCAGCGCCGCGATCCGCATCGCGTGCCGGGCCGCGCGGGTGCGGATGGCGTACCGCCCGGTGCCGGAGGCGGTGGTGGTGGGGGGGAGAGTGGGGGGAGTGGGGGGAGTGGGGGTGGGGGGGACGGCCTCTTCGCTCCGGAGGGGCGAGGGCCTGTAGCCGCGGGTGGCGCGACGCCGGGCAGCGGCTGCTCGCAACCCGGGGAAGCGCAACCCGTGGAAGCGGAGCCCGTGGGCATCGTTCGTTTCTGCGCGCAAGGCCGGAGAGGCGTGGGAACCACACCCCCCCCTCCCGCGCCCGCTCGGGGAGCCCGCCCTCGGCGTTGGCCTGGGCGCGCCATGCGATCCGGCGCACGAGGTAATCGCGATTGCCCGACCGCGTCTGCTCGCCGAAGACCTCGGTGTACCGGCTGCGCAGCTCGGTCACGGTCATGCGCCGCGGTTCGCTCACCATCTGCCCGACGTTCAATGCCACGCATCGCCTCCTTGTTCTCTCGCCGTTAACCAGCGACGCCATCAGGGCGAGGACCGGCCGAGAGTTCAAGGCATGTCCGCGAGGATTCCGGCAGATTCTGAGGGGGGTCGGCGGGGCCGAGATGTGGGCGAACTCGCCCATGCAGCCGCAGAATCCCGCGGGCGAGGATGCTGCCAACCTCGTCCATCCGCTCGTCGGGCGACATGTCCGCCGGGTCCGTCGGGTCGGGGCGCAGCGACATCGCGCACTCCTTCGGAGATGCTCACTCGTCCGTGGCCGGTCGTGGTGATCCGGGATCGGTCGCCTGCGGCACGCCGCTGCTGGCTACTGGATACCTACGCGATGGGATTCCGCAGTCGCGCGCAAGGGGCCGAGAGCAACCCCGCCGTCAACCACAAGAGGTTCGATGAGGAGGGCGCTCTCCCTGGACCCGCATTATGATGGGAGCATGTCGCCAGGTACCGCCGACTGCTTGGACGAGCTCTGGACGGAGATCGAGGGCCGCCGTCATCGTCACCTGCTCTTCCTTGTTGGCTCGCTTGTTTCACGCAGCCCAGAGTGCCATTGCGCGAGCGTGCCCGAGATTCGAGACGCCTTGGTCCTCGCGTCGGTGCTCAAACAGACCGAATGCAGCGGCGCCTCAACCGAGCTGCGCGTCGCTGTCAGGGCCTGCCTGGACAACCCGGAGTGGAAGAAGGCGGTGAGCGAGCTCCCATTTGAGCAGTTCATGGGATGTCTGGACGCGGCAAATCCTCATGCCGCCACCGCAGTCGTGCGGGCGACCTGCGGAGGGAGCGTGGATTCGCGCCCCAACCATCTTCATAGGCTGGTGATTGCCGTGGCGCAGGCGCTCGTTGATCGCGAGTGGTGCGAGGCCGTGACGCTCGCGACCACGAACTACGATCGATGCCTAGAGATTGCCGCGGGGATTTCCGTTCCCGCTCCCTCGCGGACTCTGGGTGGCCAACTGCATCAATGGATTGACGCACGACAGCGGGGACTCGTGCAACTGCTCAAGTTGCACGGGTGCGTGTCGGAGCCGGCATCGTGCGTGTACACAACTCATCAACTTGCCCGGACCCTGTTCCTTGCTGGCCGGCTCGATCAGGTCTTCCAACTCCTTCGGGTACCCGCGCCACCGAGCCTGTGGGTCGTGCTGGGTTACGGGTTCCGTGACCCCGACCTCAGGCCGCTCTTCTCGGCGTTGCTCAACGGCGACGGCGCGCGTGAGCGAAGGCGGGTCTTCTGGAACGAGCCCTACTGGCCGGTCGATCCGTCGTTCTCCGGGCCAGAAGTGCTGCGGGCGAGTTTCCTCACGGAGCTCAATCCGACAGTGCATAGCGCAAGCCTCTTTGGGCCGATCCATGAGCGGGGTCCGCGGCACATCCTCGTCGATCTCGCCCATCGGCTCGGGCTTGATGCCGCCGAGAGAGATGTACCTGAGTACGTATCGGCGGAACGCTTGTTGGATGCGAGAATGAAACTGCGGGTGGACGAGGCGCTGCGATCCCTCTCCTCGGACGCGTTGGCCGAGTTCGTTGCACGCATCACCGACTCGGCGTGTCGGAGCGACGCGATCCCAGTCCTGCGGCCGCTCGTGTTCGGAGACTCCGCTCCCCCCCCGGCCGTGGTGCGGCTGTACCTGGAGCAGTTTGGTCACGGGCACGACTGCTCCGCTCAAGCCGCTGAGGCGGTGCGAGTGCGGAGGGCCTGGCCGGGGACGGAGGTTGAGCTCATCGCCCGGGCGTTCGAGTCCTTCGCCTTGACGCTGCCCGGCAGCGTGCTCGCTGTCCCGCAGGCAGTCTGGACCCTGCGTCGGGGCAGGCGACTGCGCACGCTCGCTACCCGCGCGACGCGAGCCTTCTTCGAGCACTACCGACTGCACCTGTGGTGCAAAGTCGTCCAAGCTGCAGGCTTCAAGACGGCTCCCCTGCTGCATCGGCTCGGTCTTCATCGAATCCTGGCGGCTGTATCGGCGCGTCTTGCCCAGCGGCTGGGCGAGACGCAGGACGTCATGATGTCGGTCCTCGTCAGCGAGGATGCGCCCGGGCTTCTGGAGGTCCGCGACGTGGCAGCAACGTCCGTCCTGCACGGACAAGCCCTTTTGGTTCGAGGCAATGGAGAGGGCGCACTCAAGCGTGCGAGCGAGGGGCAGGTGCTCTATTCCGTCGCAGGCTGGCTGAACGGGACATCGCTCGCTGACCGGACCCGCGGATGGGCGCTGCTGGCCCAAGGGGAGCCCCAGCGCGCGGCGAGGATCCTGGCCGCCGCCCTCGATCGTGCCCTCGGCAGCGCCGACCCCAGCCTCGGTCCGAAGATGGCACTCGACATGCTCCGGGCCCTGCGATCCGCGGGATGTCCGAGTGCCAGAATCTCTGAATCCATGACAACTGCGGAACCGGCGTCGGTTGCAGCGATGCGGAGCCTGCTCCGGCGCGTTCACGACGATCCGGCCGGCGCTTCCGATGAAGACGCATCGGCGATTGCGGCGCTAACGCGGCAACTCTACCCGGAGCGCGACTGGGAACGGCTCGACACCCTGATAGAAAGATCGCTGGACGCGAGCATCTATCCCGTCTTCTTGGCACCGGTTCCTGCGCCAACCGGACAAGGCCGCCGAGAGCAACCCTGCTGTTAAGCTCAAGCCACCCGTCAACCAGAGAGCGCGAGAGTTTGAGAGGGGTTGCCGCCGGTGGGGCGAGAGCAACCGTGGGGGTTGCCGTCGGACCCCGAGATTCGGTTTCAAGACCGAGAGCGCGGCGGGCGGGCCGGGAAGCGCCGAAACCCCCTTCGTAAAGCGATTTTTCGCGAGTTCGGCCGGGTGGCTTGGACGGGGCCGCCCCGTAAACCAAAACGCCCCCGCGTTTCCGCGAGGGCGTCGAAAACTCCCCGACCTGGACTCGAACCGGGAACCTGGCGGTTAGCAGCCGCTCGTTCTGCCATTGGGCGACCGGGGATCGGGCTGTGCGGCCTTCGGGCGGGGGTTGGCGGCTGGCCGGGACACGCCGCCAGGGGGCCAGACTGCGCAGAGGGCCGAAGGGCTGAAGGGAACCTCCCCCGGCGGCGAAGACCCAGCCGCGAAGACCCAGCCGCGAAGACCCAGACGCGAAGACCCAGACGCGAAGACCCAGACGCGAAGACCCGGCCGCGAAGGCCAGACGCGAAGACCCGGCCACGACCTCCCCCGCGGAGCGAGGGGGAGGAGGACGCGCGGGAAGGGAGCGTTTGCGGGTGAGGAGGGCGCGCGGGAAGGGAAGGGGTGCGGGGGAGGAGGGGATCGGGTGTTCTGGACCTTCTGATCCGTTCTCCCCGCACTGTTCGCTCCGCGAACTCCGCGTGCTGCTCCGCGTCCTCCGCGTTCGATCCGCTCCGCGTTCCATTCCGCGCTCTCCGCGTTCCATTCCGCGCTCTCCGCGTTCCGCTCCGCGGCCTCTGCGTTCGGTCTGGTCGCGTGCGGTTCCTGCGCGGGGGTCCGAGTTGTCCTTCG